>CBDTVC010000001.1:0-19525 GCA_965363925.1 uncultured bacterium
TGAAGAGGGTGTTGATCGAGGTGCGTTAGAGCTTGATGACGGCGAGCAGACACTGCTGACCAACATGTTCGCCATGGATTCCATGAAGGTGAAGGAGTCGATGGTGCCGCGGACAGAAGTACAGGCGCTTGAAGATACCGGCAGCGTTGAAGATGCTCGAAAGAAGTTTGTCGAGACGGGCTTCTCAAAGCTTCCCGTTTATCACGAAAATATTGATGACATTATTGGTGTTGCCTTCGCGCAGGACCTGTTCAAGAATCCGAAGACGTTTTCGGCGATGCTACGGGAGCCGCTGTTTGTGCCCGATTCTCGCCCATCCAAAGAACTCCTAAGTGAGTTTCTTAGTCGCAATCAATCGGTCGCAATTGTTCTTGACGAATACGGCGGGATGGCAGGAATCATTACTCTTGAAGACCTGCTTGAAGAATTATTCGGCGACATCCAGGACGAGTTTGACAACGACGAAGACATCATGCGCCAGCTCGGCGAAAACGTATTCCTGCTGAGCGGTCGCGCAGAGCTCGATGTACTGGAGGAACGGTTCTCCCTTGTCCTTCCTGAAGGCAACTACGAAACGGTTGCTGGTTTTATCCTGGAGAATCTCGGACAGATTCCCAACCCACAGGATACTTTTGAGATTGGCGGATTTGAAGTCACCGTAGTCCGATCCTCCGCGAGTCGCATCGACCTTGTTCGGCTGACAAGAAAAGACGCTGCAACACAGGAGCCAACCGAACCACCACAGATCTAGATCGCTGCTCCGTCTGCGATCGGTTACAGTCGATTCTCACTTCGCGCAAATCCGAGCAGCAACCGCAGGTGCAGATGAAGTACATCAACAAGGCCTAGCTCGTCAAGACGTTTCGATGGCGACTGTGAGAGACCTGGAACACTGACGCGTCCCATCCATAGCTCCATCTTATCCTTGAGTGCCGTTGGACCGGGAAAGGCAGACTCGGGAAAATGAGCGGCGTAGAAATGCAACCGCCGAGAAAGCTGTTCTTCGTCGATAACCGGCGTTGCGGAATCCTCTGTCAGGACGGCGCCACCGATCAGATAGTCTTGGTGACTAAGCGGCAGCGATGCAAGCGTGTGAGAAACGATCTGGCGAAAGGGCTCTTTTCCGTCGTAGCCAACTTCACTCGAGCGTGCACTAGTGACAGCAACAAGACTGAAGGTTTCTTCGACAACCGTTTGTGGATCAGCCTGAGGAATCGATTCGATAACCTTTCCTGCCAGCTCCTGAGTCGTTGTCAACACTCCCAACGTTGCAAAGCCGATGTATCGAGCCAGTGCGAGATTGTCGTTCGCCATCTATCCTACTCCGAGCGGAGGTAGTCACCGCTCTGGCCACCAGTCTTGGCAACCAAATGAATCCCGGAAATCTGGATGGATTTGTTAACCGACTTGCACATATCGTAGATGGTGAGCGCCGCAACAGAGACAGCAGTAAGAGCCTCCATTTCGACACCGGTCGGGCCGATACTTTTTACAAACGTGCGGATTTCAATACTGAACAACTCTTCGTTCATCGTCAGTTCGATGTCAACTCCCTTTAGAGCAACATCGTGACAAAGGGGAATCAGATTACTGGTCTGCTTGGCGCCCTGAATGCCTGCAATTTGCGCGATGGTCAGGACATCTCCTTTCCGGATTTGGTTTTCTTCTACCAACCGGAATGCTTCCTCGCCAATCGCAACGGATCCAATAGCAACCGCAGTGCGGGTACTTGTCGACTTGTCGGAGACGTCAACCATCTGGACGCCGCCTTGCGCGTCGACGTGGGTAAGGACTGGGGTATGAGACATATGTTTTTCTAGATCGTTTCGCGGTTAGACTTAAAGATACGAAGGGCAACGACGGATAGACTAATGATAAGGAGCGTCCCGATCACTGCACCCTTGGCTCCCTCGGATCGACGACCCACAATCAGCCGCCAATCAGAATCATTGGACGATTGTCCATTGAGACCAAATTGTACAATCCGGCATGGGCTTTCTTCTTTCGATTTACTGCCGCAGAAATCAATTTCGAGAATTCTGCTTCAGAAATACCTTCCCTGATTGCATCCCGCAAACTCACCTCTGCATTCCCGAACAGACAAACTTTGAGGTTTCCATCAGCAGTGATCCGAAGGCGGTTACACGAACTGCAGAACTCCTCTGTCATCGACGTAATGAACCCGACTTTACCATCGTAACCGGGCACCTGCCAGGTCTTCGACGTTTCGTTGGGCGCATCCGGTTTGCGTTGAATCTCTGGAAATCGAATGCGAATAATATTGAGCATCTCCTCGAAGGATAGAAACTCCGCATCACTCCACATATTGCCCGAAAACGGCATAAACTCAATGAAGCGCACTTCAAGCGGAAGACTGCGCGTCAGCTCAACAAAATCGCACAGCTCATCGTCGTTAATACCCTTCAGCGCAACACAATTCACTTTCGTCTGAATGCCTCGATCAAGAGAGGCCCGAATTGCCCGTTCTACGATTTCGAATCCATCTCGCCGCGATATTTCCTTGAATCGGTCAGGGCGAAGGGTGTCGAGGCTGATGTTTATCAGGTTTACGCCGCCCGCGACCAGCCGGTCAAGCTTCTTTGGCAACAACAGGCCATTCGTCGTTATCGCAAGGGTCTCAAGACCCGGCAGTTTCCCAATCCGATCAATGAGATCCTCCACATCCTTCCGTACAAGCGGTTCACCGCCGGTAAGTCGAATTTTGGTCACGCCAGCCTGCACGAAGTGGCGGGCGATGTGTTCAATCTCCTCAAATGTTAGAATCTCCGAGCGTGGAGAAAGCGGAACGCCTTCTTCCGGCATGCAGTACTGGCATCGCAGATTGCATCGCTCAGTTAATGAGATCCGCAAGTACGAATGGTATCGACCAAACGAATCGGTCAGCATCTCGCTCGAGGGCATGGCTGAAGTGTGTTCGTCGGCAGCGTCTGTTGACATCCAGGGCAATTCGGATCGTGGTAGATAGAAGTCTGAGTAAGCTCAATCTCAAACAGAACGTAGACTATTCGGTTTCTTGCCAACTGATATGGTGCCTTCAACGACAAACAAAATTTCCGGCGTGGAAAACAACCTGTTACGGGACGACAGGTACCAATATTTCTGCCCCAAGTGTTTGGCCGAATGCAGCAGCATAGTCCTCATCTTTGCTGCTGCGTGGGCGGGCTTCAAGAAGTTGAGTGATGGATCTGCTATGAATCGGGTTTCTTCTCGATCCATATGGTCACGGGCCCGTCGTTGATGAGTGAAACGTCCATCATCGCCCCGAATCTTCCCGTCTGCACCGGTTGGTTAATCGCGCCTGACAATAGTTCGACAAAACGTTCATACATCGGCTCGGCATGCTCAGGCCGGGCAGCGCTTATGAACGATGGGCGATTACCCCTGGTGGAGTCCCCATAGAGCGTGAATTGTGAAACAACCAAGGCTTCGCCGCCGACGTCTATCAGAGACCGGTTCATTACTCCATTCTCGTCCTGGAAAATTCTCAAGGCCGAGCACTTTCGGACGAGCCACTCCAATTCTCGATCGGTATCATTCACGTGGACACCGAGCAGTACTAACATGCCAACGCCGATCTGACCAACGGTCTCTTCCTCGATGGCCACGGAAGCTCGCTTTACCCGTTGCACCAATGCAATCATGCCACTGTACTGTATTGTTTAGGAATAGATGGGCAGGAAAAGCTATTCGGACAAGCTCTTCGACAACAGCTCCAGATATTCGGCTGCTGCACGGACTGCTTTTCCCCGATGTGAAATAGCGTTCTTCTCTACTTTTGAAAGCTCGGCAAAAGACCGATCAAAACCATCCGGAATGAAAACTGGATCGTACCCGAATCCGCCGGTTCCACGGCGCGACTTTGTGATCGCGCCTTTGCACAAACCGTGAAAACACTGCTCATCAACGCCCGACACTACTGCAACCACGGTCCTAAATTGTGCTCGACGTTCATCATGCGTCGCGTTGGCCAGTTCGACGAGAAGTTTCGAGATGTTGGCTTCCGCGTTTCCGTCCTCGCCAGCGTACCGGGCCGAGTAAACCCCGGGTGCTCCGCCAAGAAAGTTGACTTCCAGGCCGGTGTCGTCAGCAACGGAGATGAGGCCTGTTTCTGCGTACCAAGCACGAGCCTTCTTCAGAGCGTTTCCAGCGAGGTCAGGCTGATCTTCAACAACCTGTGGCGGATCTTCGAAATCGGCAACCGATTTGATTCTGGCGCCGGTTTGCGCAAGGAGATCTGTCATTTCGGCAACTTTTCCAGCATTTCCCGTCGCCAGGACGATTGTAAGCGCATTGTCGGAACTGTCGGAATCCTTCATAAACTGACTACTGGGGACGATATGACTGCTGATTGGTCGACGAACAAGAAATAACTTGAATGTATACCGAATTAAGCGATATATTTGATGTTCTGCCCATTTTCCGTTTGGATACAATGTGCAGTGAATACTGTCAGCAAACTAGTTCCGAGGAAAGTCTTGTCAATAGGTGTAAAAGTAAGGGACAATGAGTCGATCGACCGTGCCCTACGTCGCTTCAAGCGAGCGGTAAACAGAAGTCGAGTATTGCGGATTTACCGCGCGAACATGGCATATACCAAGCCATCAGAAGAAAGACGGCTCGCTCGACAGAAGGCAATGCGCAATTCCCGAAAGTCACGGTCTTATTAGGCTTAACTGCCTTAAGGGACGACCCGATTGGGTTGTCCCTTTTTTTGTGCGCATGCGATTCTTGTTGTGCGCAGTTGACTCGGATTTCACTTCGAATCCTCCCCGGGGAAAGCGAACCCTCTTTCCCCTGCTGACAAGCTAGGAACGTCTGGCGCCGGAAGCCAAACAGTAGTGTGCATACAAGTTTTCCTGGCGTTTGTGCCAGAGACCGCCTGCAGATACTGATCGATCACTCGCCGCCCTCAGCCCGAGTCGCTACGCAGACTCTCCGTCTCCGTGAGATCACACCACTAATCCTGCACCCTCCAATCCGCAACTACCCGTTCAGGGCGCGATTGATGATCTCTTCCTGCTCGACCTGGTGAACCTTTGCACTTCCCGTCGAGGTACTCGCACTCGCCAACCGCCCCACGTAATCTATCTTCGCACAAGGATCAGACGAGCGTGTACTTAGAATCTCGTCAAACCATCCCCGCACGTTCCGCCAAGCACCCATGTTTTCCGGCTCTTCCTGAACCCAAACAACAGACGACGCAGACTTAAATCGATCAAGCTCGCGATTAACTTCTTCAGACGGGAACGGATACAACTGTTCAACGCGAGCAATTGCCACTTTTGAACCATTATCCTCTGCAGTCTGCATCAAATCAAAAGAGACCTTTCCGCTTGCAAAGAGAACGCGTGTAACCTCTTGGTCGGGAACGGTAGTCGACGCGGGAAAGACCCGGTTAAAAGAGCCCGAAGTAAAATCGACCGGCGTAGAAATCGCTCTGGGGTGGCGGAGCAACGACTTGGGCGACATAATGACCATCGGCTTCCTGATCGAGCGGCGCACCTGTGAGCGCAGCGCGTGAAAAAGATTGGCCGGCGTAGTCAGATTGCACACGAGCATGTTGTCTTCGGCGCAGAGCTGCAAAAACCGCTCGAGACGTGCCGAAGAATGTTCAGGCCCCTGCCCTTCGTAGCCGTGTGGCAGCAACAGAACCAATCCACTTTGCTGACCCCACTTCGCTTCAGCGGCAGAAAGAAATTGATCAAAAATAATCTGCGCCCCGTTGGCAAAGTCGCCAAACTGGGCTTCCCAGACAACCAGCGCAGATGGGTCGCCAACCGAGTACCCGTACTCAAACCCGCACGCTGCATACTCGGACAGGAAGCTGTCGTATATCTGCATCATGGCTTGCTCATCCGTGATGTGGTTCAGCGGTACATAATCTTCGCCAGTAACCTGGTCGGCCAAGACAGCATGACGATGTGAGAATGTCCCTCGTTGAGAGTCCTGGCCTGCGAGGCGTACCGTTGTACCTTCGAGCAACAATGACCCGAACGCCAATGACTCACCGAAGCCCCAATCAATTTTGCCGTCTTTGTGGTGCCTTGTCAGGCGCCGGTCGAACTGCCGTAGCAGTTTCGGATGTGCGTTGAACCATGATGGAACAGTATGAATCGCATTGGTGACCGCGCTCAGGACATCTTCTCCAACGGCCGTATCCGTAACGTGATCAACCTTCACTTGACGGCGCTGTCGCAAACGCTCCAACACATTCTCGGGATTCTTTTCCGCCAATTCCTTAGTGGCAGTAAACGCCTCCTGAAGCAATCCGCGGTAGTCCTCAAGCATTTGCTCAGCTTCTTCTGGCTTCAAGTCACCCCGCGAAAGCAATGCCTCTGTATATAGAAGCCGAACCGATCGCATCTCTTCAATCTTCTTGTATAGCAGCGGCTGCGTGTACGTTGGTTCGTCACCCTCGTTGTGACCATGAACTCGATAGCAAAGCATATCGATCACCACGTCCTTGTTAAACACCTGGCGATAGTCAAACGCCATACGCGCAATACGCACGCACTCTTCCGGATCGTTTCCGTTTACGTGGAAAATTGGCGCCTGAATCATTCGCGCAACATCCGTCGCGTACGTCGAGCTTCGAGCATCTTTCGGAGTCGTTGTGAAGCCGATCTGGTTGTTGATCACAATATGGATCGTCCCGCCCGTATGATAGCCCGGCAACTGACTCAGGTTCAGGGTCTCAGCCACCACTCCTTGACCTGCAAAGGCAGCATCCCCATGGATGAGTAATGGGATTACGGAGTCGGAGTAATCACCCTCGGGTGCGGTACTCATATTTCGCTCGCGCAAGTACTGCTTGGCCCGAACAATGCCTTCAACCACGGGATTAACAGCTTCCAAATGACTCGGGTTAGAGGCAAGCGTTACCTCTACACTCTTGTCGTTGGGTGACTGATGAACACCACGCGCGCCCAGGTGGTATTTAACATCACCAGATCCCTGAATGGTATTCGGATCGATTGACCCTTCAAACTCAGAAAAGAGCAGGCTATAAGGTTTCGAAAGAAGGTTCGCCAAAACATTGAGTCGGCCGCGGTGCGCCATACCCATGACGACCTCGGAAACACCTTGCTCAGCAGCCTCGGTCAAAACCACATCAAGCATCGGGATGACTGTCTCAGCACCCTCCAGAGAAAAACGCTTATGCCCGACATACTTCGTATGCAGGAAGCGCTCAAATGCCTCAGCTCCATTCAACTTCGCGAGTATTCGATGCTTCTCTTCACTCGTCAACGGTGAGCTACCGAACTCAGCCTCCATCCGCTCCTGCAGCCATTTCTTCTCGATCGGATCAGAAATGTGCATGTACTCAATGCCGACCTTACGCGAGTACGTTCCGCGAACAGCATCGAGGATGCTTCGAAGCGTCATCATCCCTTTGCCGCCCAATCCACCACAATCAAACTTGCGATCCAAATCCCAGATCGTCAGGCCGTACGTCGCGGGATCGAGTTCTGGATGATATTCCCACGCATTACCAAGTGGATTTACATCCGACTGAAGGTGACCTCGAACTCGATACGCCCGGATCAATTGCAGTACTCGCGCCTGCTTCCGGATCATGTTGATCTGCCCGTCTTCGGATTCGATACCGATAGGCGGCGTGTTATCTAACGTCAGCACGTATGGCTGATGTTGGATACCAAGATCATCAAAGATGGACTCGTAGAACTTGTGCTCACCCAACAGTAGCTCTCCCACTCGAGCGAGAAACGCGCCGCTCTCCGCACCCTGGATTACTCGGTGATCGTACGTGGAGGTAATTGTCATTACCTGCGAGATTCCGGCCCGGCTAATAACATCCGGAGCAAAGGCGTGGTAGTCGGGAGGATACGTTATCGCGCCAACGCCGACAATCAATCCCTGCCCCTGCATTAGGCGCGGCACTGAGAGCGACGTACCGATCATTCCTGGATTCGTGATCGACGCTGTCGTGGCCACGAAGTCATCCATCGTCAAGCCGCCATTGCGCGCGCGGACAATCAGATCGCCATACAATCCGAGAAACTGAGGAAATGTTAGATGTTCAGCGGATTTGATGTTGGGCACCATCAACGAGCGCCGACCGCGTCGTTCGATGTCAATTGCGAGGCCAAGGTTTACGAATTGATGCTTGACGAGGTATGGGGTGTCATCTTCCTCCGCGTAGGCAACGTTCATCCCCGGAAACTCCCGAAGCGCGCGCACAACTGCAAAGGCAATCAAATGGGTAAACGAAACCTTTGAACCACCAACGTATCGCTGGTACTGATTAATCAACGCCCGATTTTCAAAGAGCAACTTAACGGGGATCGACCGCACGGACGTAGCAACAGGCACGCTGATGCTGGCCTCCATGTTTTCAGCAATCTTTGCGGCTGGCCCTCGAAGTGCAATCCATTCGTCGTCAGGATTTCGCACGCTGGCAGGATGAGCCTTCGGCCGCGTAACCGCGCCAGGCGAACCGTTTCCCGCTGCCGTGGGAACGGGCGGACTTTCCGTTGAAGCTGCAGAAACAGGAACCTGTGCCGCTGCGCGAGTGGCTCTAGCATTCGCCGCCGCCAAGTAGGATTCGGTCGGCCGATAGTCCGCAAAAAAATCTTGCCAGCTTTGACTGACGCTACTCGGGTCTGTCAGATACTGGGTATAAAGCTCCTCGATGTAACCGGTATTAAATCCAAGCATTCGCTCGTCCGACTGATTAAGTACTTCCGGCGGTTAGTCGCCGTCATCCAAAGTGGTGGAGTTGAAGTAGCACGCTTTCGCTCCCCAACTGTTGCCCCTATTCGGAATATTAATAATAGAAACGTGGCGACAACCCACAGAACAGTTTGGTTGACTTTCCGCAATCCGCGAACTATTTGACACTGCTCCGGATCACAAGCCTGATGCGGTCTGCAAGATTGCAGGCGGAGCCAACCGGTGGATCCAACCCTCAGCAGGGCATAAGTTACGACACGAGCATCCCCCGCGATAGCACGAACCGGCGCGCCTAAGTGTTCAATAGTAATTCTCAAACCGACCAAGCCCCGAATTTTTGCCAAGCGACGGATATGATCGGACGGGATAGCCAACGACCCGGACTGTGCAACCCAATCGATAAGCAAAAACCCACCGACTTGGTCCTGAACGATCACCGATAGATCAGACAAGCCAGCCTTCAGTCCTGTACCATTCGATCGTTTCAGCTATTCCTGTTTCGAGGCTGATGTCTTGCCGAAATTTGAACAAGCGCATGGCCTTGGCTACCGAACACATTTTACATGCATTCAGGATTTCATCCGCTTTTTCCCGATTCAATGGTGGATGCGTTTTAGACAATTTGCCCCAGACCTCACTGACGGTTCCGACAAGCGGAAGGACAAAATCCGGGACCCGGAGCGTGACCACGCGACGACCAAGCGCTGAAACTGTGGCCGCCTGAATTCGCTTCCACGAATAAAACTCCTCACTGCCGACAAAGAATATCTCTCCGGACGCGAGATTGGTTTCCGCCAGGTCGACCATCCCCCGCACTAGATCACGGACATGCACGAGACTCAGCTCAGGACGGCGGCCAGAGCCGATGATCGGACAAATGCCGCTGTTTACAGTTTTGAAGAAAGTAAAGATGTCGGATTCCCGTGGACCATATACTGCGGGCGGCCTGACAATCGAAAGTGGAAGTCGGCGACTCCAGTCAATACTGTGCGGTTCGGAGTTGCCCGTCTCGCTGGCCGAAGACTCGTCGGCAACAGCTTCGTCAAGGCCAAGGACAAGCCGTTCCATCAAGGCTTTGCTGCGGCCGTATCCACTTAGCGGCCGCATCGGCGTTAGTTCATCCGCAACGGGCTCCGCGCTTTCGCCAATCACGGCGAGTGAGCTCGTGATCTGAACATGCTGGACATTCGGAGCGTAGCGCTCAACAGCCTTGAGCAGGTTCAGTGTGCCCGTCACATTTGCGCTGAGCAAAGCGGAAGCGTTGGGCGCACGTGTCAACCCTGCTACGTGGTAGACGTGCGTTACTCCGGAAACACCATCTTCAAGGGACGAGTTGTCATCCAGCGAGCCGCTAATGGGGGTGATGTTCAGGCCCCGGAGCCACTTCTGGTCGGTCCGTATGAGACAACGCACTTCGTCGTATCCGCGGCGTAGCAGTTCTTCGACTAGATGACTCCCGACGAAGCCGGTACCACCAGTAACAAACGCTATTTTCTCTCCGTTGCTCAAATCAGGCTTTCGCTGAAAGGCGGGCTACTGCTTCAACGTGATGAGTTTGTGGAAACTGATCAACGGCTCGCAATCGATCAAGTGTGTAAACATCTCCAAGCATTGCGATGTCGCGAGCCATTGTTTGCGGATTGCAGCTTACGTAGACGAGTCTCTCGGCTCGCAATGCGGCAAGTTGCGCGACAACGTCGGCGTGAAGACCAACGCGAGGCGGGTCAACAATGAGTACATCTGGGCGTCCATTGCGATCGATGAAGTCTGGATTGAAGAGCTTGCCCATGTCGCCCACAACGAAGGTGCAGTTCGTCGCATTGTTCGCCGTCACGTTTGCCTTTGCGTCCCGAATGGCTTCTGGCACAACGTCAATCCCAACAACTTTCTTCACTCGGTCCGCCGCGAAAATCCCGATCGTGCCTGCACCACAGTAGAGATCAAACAGGAGGTCATCAGGCTTCAAGTCTGCAAATTCAGCGGTAACCTCATACAACTTTTCAGCCTGCACCGTGTTGGTTTGAAAGAAAGAAGCTGGGCCAATTCGGAAGACTTTGTCACCGATCATGTCCTCGATAAACCCGGTGCCGGTGATTGTTGTGGCTTTACCATAAGATGTTTGCGCAACGCCCAGGTTCACTGTATTGACCAGTGTGGTCACCTCCGGAAACTCGTCAGCAAGTAAAGTGGCAAACGCCTGCATCCGATCTTGGTCTTCCCACGAGGTCACGAGGTTGACCATAATGTGAGGAAGTCGGGCGGAGACACGAAGCACCAGATGACGGAGAAAACCCTCGTGTGTCCGCACGTTCCACGGCTTCCAATCGTTTTCGCGGCAATAAATCCGGAAACGATTTATCAGCCGCTCGCCTATTGTGGCTGTGAGATGACATTCAGATAAGTCGAGCACCTTTTCAAAATTTGCCGGGACGTGTAACCCAAGCGCAAACGAGCGGTCTAACTCCTCGCCGGTGCCAATTTCCTCTTCCGTGAGCCAGCGTGCCGCACTGAACGAGAACTCCATTTTGTTTCGGTATCGATACGGATCATCCGCTGGTACGATCGATTCCATCGGCACCGTATCAAAGCCACCGGTGTGCAAAAATGCCTCGCGCACGCTTTGATCTTTTGCATCAAGCTGAACGTCGTACCGGATGTTCTGCCACTTGCAGCCACCGCAAACCCCGAAGTGCCTACACGCCGGTTCGGTACGCAGGTCGCTTGCCTCCAACACCTCAAGCAATTTGGCCTCGGCGTGTTTCTTCTTTTTGCGGATGATCCGAACCCGAACCTTGTCGCCGGGCACGGCACCATTGACGAACAGAACCATCCCGTCAAGCCGCGCAAGAGACTTACCTCGATCCGCAAACTTCTCGATCACAACCTCGACTTCCGTTCCCCTCTTCAAATCACACCCTCAAATAAATTATCACGCCCTCTTCTCCTCTTCTCCTCTCCGGCTCTTCTCCTCTCCGGCTCTAAAACGCATGCCCAATACCAAAATGCAGCACCGGACTCCTCAAGCTTTCTGGCAGGAATCCATCTGCCCGATTGGCGGGGTCGTATAACTTGTAGGCCACATCAAATCGGATAATCAAGTATTCCCAGGCAACCCGAATGCCGACCCCAGAGCCGACCCCAATTTCTCTGTGCACAGATCCGAAGTTGAACTTCCCACTCGGGCCAGCAGAACCTGTCGTGTTAAAACCGGGATTCGAAGGACCAAACCAAACGTTTCCAGCATCCGCAAAAAAAGTGACGATCCATTCGGCCGCCAGCACGTTACGAAACACAACGTTTCGAAGTTCGACGCTCGCCTCAAGCTTTACGTCACCACCCAATAAATTCGTCCCATCCGTCGCTTGTGCGCCATCACCTCCAGCGAGAGAAGCAGCACCTGGACCCAGTTGACCAATTCCCCAACCCCGAACCGAAAATGCCCCGCCACTGAAGAAGCGACGATCAAACGGAACAACATCCGACTGCCCGGTTGGCTGAGCAAAACCGGCAATTGCTTTCCAGGCCAGCACACGCCGTGGCGAAAGCTTCGTATAGCGACGTAGGTCCGCGCGCAATCGAACGTACGGCCGGTAAATTAGTCGCTGAGAGCTTCCAGATTGACGGAAATTGAGGATACCCGGAAGTGACCCCTCCACTGTATCCGGCGAAAAAGCAACTCGATCAAGGAGCGCCATCAACGATCCCCCGACTTCGAACGAGCTTTCGTAGCTGTAGCCCTCGTCTCTCTTAAGTGGATTTACGCGCTCGCTCCTCAGCGTGTATCGGACGGCGTCGTTTATTTGAGGCTGCGTGTAATCCTCAATGATACGAGCACGTTGAACTGGATCATTTTCGATGGAGGCAAGCAGGGGGTTTAGAAAATCCGCACCAAAACCTGCAAGTGTATCCGGATTGCTGATACTGATATCAAATACATCAACCAACGACGTGACTGTCGGTGAATGTTTCATGTCTAGCCGAAACCGGGCACTCCCCTGGCCGCGAATAATAAGCTTGAGTTGGTCGCGCCGTGCCGTCAGCAAATTGATCGAAAGTCTCGTACCTACGTCATAGAGATTGAGTCGGTTTTCAATCCCACGAAAGGGAGCAATGAGGTACGGATAGTTAAGAGAAACTGAGAACTCTCCTTGTGTTGATGTAAACAGCTTAAAGTCACTATCAGCGGCAATAGAACCTGCGACCCTGATATTTAGCGATTCTCCACCTCCGAGCAAGTTTGTATTTCGATATGCCGCTGCGATTCCCATTCCGAGCTCAGCATCCGCACCTCCAAGAACACCCCCTCGCTGAAGCATGAACCACTCGTAGCGCATCCGGTGGCGACGACGTGTACGCAGGTCAAAGCTTTGCTTTATGGACGGCTGCAACGATCCAGACGTATCATCGCGTTGCGAATCCACGTTCGTAAAAGCAAATACGCCGGTCGCTTCTAACCGTCGCTTTGTGTCGAGAATTTCTGATTCATCGTATAGTTCGCCCGGCCTAATCCTCAGCGCGCGTTCGAGCAGCTTCGACTCCAGCTTCGCCTCGTTTTGATAGTTGGCCGTTACGATCCCGGAGGCCGTACTCAAGAGAGTATCATTGCGGGTGCGGCTGCCTGAGTCCGGACCTGTAATCTGAAAGCTGATGTCTCGTATTACATGGGCGTCGCCAGGCCCGATCAAGAAACGGACATCAAACGAGTCAGTCCGAAACGGAACAACAACAGCTCGAATCGAATCTCGCCCGGAGGCTACGTATCCGTTGTTGTGCAATAGCCTAAGAATCCGACGTCGTTCAATTCCTAGCTGTGGCTCTGAATACCGCTCTCCTTTAGCCAACAGCCGATTGCCACTTTGCAGATCTCCCTGCAAGGTGGACTGCGCTACAATGGACCGTTGCAATTCACGTGGAAGCAGCTCGATTCCGGTAAAGTCCACGTTTCGGATATACGTCGGCTGACCTTCATCGAAGACGAACGTAACTTTGGTCCAAACACTGTCGCGCGTATCAAATCGGGTTGAAACAGAAACGTCGCGAAATCCTTCCTGCTTGTAGAAGACCGTGAGTCGCTCGAGGTCCGCATCAATGACATCGCTGATCAATTCGGCCGGGGGTTCCCCGCTCGCCTTTAGGGCACGACTCAGCCTTTTGCCCAGCTTCCCAGAATCACCGAGCCGATAAATTGTCAACCACCAACGAAAACCGGGAATGCCGAGGAATTCGCGATTTGGCTTTGTTCGAACCCTGCGCAGGAGTTCGTAGTCGGAGAATTGCGAATTACCTTCAAATAGGACTGAAGCGACACGAAGATCTCGACCTGAGTCCGTCAGGACCGTTTGACTGTTGCCGCTGATCGGATTGATTAGACACAGCAGACCAATAAGCACAAGGCAACGCGAGAGAGGTTGCGGGCAGACAATGCGAGCGCTAATAAGAGGCATTTGCCGGCCATCGGATTTGAAGCCGTGTGGTTTCAAGCCATAGCATTTGAAGCCGCGTGGTTCGGGGCAGTGGTGCTTGAAGCCCTCACCATTTCAACCACCGAGACCTCCTTGACCGACTAGATTTCCGGCCGGAAAAATGACGGCCCGCTAGGCGTCCTCCTCGAATAGAAAGTCATCATCAGCCGTCGGGAAATCTGGCCACACTTCTTCGATGCTTTCGTAGGGCTCCCCGTCATCTTCAATAGCTAACAGATTCTGGACGACGCCACCCGGCGCTCCGGTGCGATCAGCAAAATCAATGAGTTCCTCTTTACTTGCCGGCCACGGTGCGTCTTCCAGATATGCGGCTAGTTCCAGCGTCCAATACATGTTTGTTTAAACCACCTGCCAGTTAGATTAGCAGGTTCTATTAGTTGAATCATAAGGCGTGTTTTGCGGGCACCGTTGCCCACCCGAGCAGTAGCCGATGCAAGATCTATACAACGCCCGGAGACCTTGCCCATTCGCTACCACGGATCGCACAATAGTACGCGAGTCCGAGAAATGCAAACAATTGAATGGATAAAGCTTAGCCAATTAGCACCCAACTGTCCACAGTCGAGGATGCCACGCCCATCTTGACAGTACGGTTCCCGATTGACGGGGACCGCCAGAACAGAATTTTAGCGTGTAAGAATGGCTTGGGGCCTCGGCGATCCGCCGGTGACGCGCCCCTGGAAGTGGGCTCTCTCGATTGCCGAAAATCCAGAAGCCCATCTTGATCGGATGAAGCCCGTTTTAGGGGACAGGCCGGCACGAATAGAACCGAATCAACTACTAGTCTAGAGAGGTCGTGCCTTTCGACGTACTGGCCAGCAACGACTGATATTCGTGTGGCGTCATGGTAGGTGCGAAGAAGAAGACGGGATTGAACGCTTTCCCGTTTGCGTCTCGCACTTCGTAGTGCAAGTGTGGTGCTTTCGACAGACCGGTGTTCCCACTCAGACCAATCACATCTCCGCGTTTCACTTTTACGCCACGTTTGATGTTGTCTGGAATCTCAGAAAGATGGGCAAATGTTGTGCTATAACCGGTGCTCGTATGTTCGATGCGTACAAAATTACCAAGACCACCGCCTCGACCAGCCTGTGTGATTTTGCCGTCACCAGGCGCATAGATCGGTGTTCCGGTCGACACAAGGATGTCAATTCCGTTGTGTGGCCGATAAATTTTAAGAATCGGATGCAAGCGCTCGCCAAAGCCGGAAACAACTGGACCGTCAGCAGGAAGTATAGCGGGCATCTCCGAAAGCTTCTTCTTGTGCAAATCGGCAATCGGAAGCAGCTCGCGATAACTGGCGGTCTGCAATGAAATGCGACGCTCCAATTTATCGAGCGTTGATGCGGATTCGCGAAGTAAGGCAGCAGTCTCAGGAGAATAGGCTGAAAACTCCTCGTAGGCATCCGAGCCACCAACACCAACCTGCAGAACGTCGTCCGAGATCGGGTTTGCCTGCAGCAGGGATCGATAAAGGTTCTGATCAGACTGCACCAGACTGGTGAGTCGATTTTCCACGTCGTCCATCCGGTCGCCGACCGCTATAAGCTCATGTTGCAAGCGCGCGTTTTCCGCCTTCAGAGCAACTTCCTCCGGGGTCTGGAAGATCGCATCGACGCCGAACATGAACAGGACGCCTAAGACTAGCGAGACGCCGAGAAATATTCCGACTCTACTATATTTGGCCTTACGGCTCTCCTCAATTGCGACAAAGTCGCAGGCTTCGTCGTCGTAGTAGTAGTGTGGAATTTTGGCCATGCTGATTCTAAACGGTTGATACGCATCAAGTTCCGACTATGCGGACTGGCGTAAACAATATCAAAAAGCGTTAAGTAAAGCCGTCGATTCCGGTTGATAGTAATACCTCCCGGCAAAACGGCCATCCCAACACTTCATCGCCGACGACGCCTTCGACTAAGCAAGTGTGCTGTTATAGCGAATCAAATCAGGATTCCAAATCGGATTCATCCTGCTTGAACACCGCTATTATGAGAGAACGAGCTTTCGAATGAAGCAGAAGTGCACCCTTCAACGGCACAATATCAGAGACACCACACCTAGAGACACATTCCAGCGACATCAATACGGCCGCATGGTCAAGTGCTCAAAAAGTCAACTTAACAGACGCCCAACAACGACGCTTCACTCGATCCCATAAACTCAGTACTGCACGCTGTACTTCTTCCAGTCATAAGACCGCGTGGGGACGAAGAATATAGTTTGCTATGGGAAACGAATCAACTGCTTGCTTCCCATGGCTTCCGGTTGCGAGTATCGGTCAACGGGGGACTGGATTTAAACGCCCCGCCCTTGTGCGCGAAAGTCTTCCGGCGGTCGGCTGCTACCGAGATCGTGCTTCCTGAGAAATCGGAAGAACGAAAATTGAGGCCGCGTCCGGCTTGAGCCTCATTTTCGTCCAAAAAGACGCTTTTTCTTCCCTTTTCCAAGTTCCTTGATACCGTCGCGAAGCTCTTTGGAGTCGAGTAGCTCGTCCGTACTAGGCCGTTTAGACTCGCCCTCCGGGTCCCGGTCTCGGCCGGCAACCAGCTCGATCTCCTCTGGGCTCAGGACAAAATGACCCGAATTCTTCCTGCCGACTTCATCTCCGACACTTTTCGACCACGCTGCTCGACCAACTGATGTGCGGGCATCTATTCGTTCTTGTTGAGCTTGCGCATCATCGGGCGACTGCGGCCAATCGATGACTATTTCTTCTTTGTCGGGCGCTAGTTCTTCCTCAGGAGAAGCAATCGGTTCCCGACTGCTCACATCAGCGGCCGGTTCACGACTCCATACATCCTGTTCGGTTGATGGATTATCAGTACCGCGATCGATCTGTTTCTCGAACCATTTTAGGTAGCCTTCGCTCGGCTCGTATTGTTCGCCGGTCTGCTCTGACAAGTTTTGGAGGGCCGCCAAGTAGTGTTCTCGGGACTCCTGAACCGGGGGAAGCGAGTCGATCGAGTCGTCTCTCACCATTGTAAGCTGAAACTCCCCGGCCGATCCTGGGGCAACCGCAAAACGGCGAGCCGTAGCACGACCGTACAATTCGCCAGTATCTTCCAATCGAAACGTATTCCGGCTGTCAACTTCACCGCGCACAACGCCCGAAATTGAAACACTTTCCGCCTGGATACGACCAGTAACACGCCCTCCTGCGGCAACGTTTACCTTGCCACCCGCTTCGATATTCGCATCAACAAGACCGTAGATAACCAAGTCGTTATCTACGATAATTCGGCCGTCTTCGACCGTGACGTTCGAACCGATCACGGTTGCGCTTCGCGCTACTTCGATTCGCGATTCAGTTAAATTCGCCGCATTGGCCATGTTTGATCACCGCACTTTTATGGACCAGTCCCGCGGAGCTACTAGTCGCCTGTTGCAACCGTAAGTACGGTCTGGGCATTGCCAACATCCAGGCCTACTGCAACACCGTCCTGACCGCCGACACTTTGCGAGCGAATACAATAACCCGTACTCGCGAGTGTCGTTGGATCATCCACAACGTTGACACTAAGGATACCGCCAAACTCATCTTCGAAACACTTAACCAGCTCCGGATACATCGAGCCACCACCTGCCAGCAACAGAACTGAACTCCGGTTGAAGTCATCGTCAGTCCACGTGTTACGAAGCATCGGAGATATAACGTCCTCGTAGTAGCGCTGCAGGGCCCGGGTACGCAAATCGGTAAGATCAATGCGTCGGCGATTTAGCGTAATCGTGCCGCGCTGGAACGCCGAGTCAAACTGGTGTTCGGTCCGCATTCCGAGATAGTACTTCTGCTCAAGCTCCTTCATGGCTATGTCGACGGCATAGCGCACGCCGACAGTACTGACCATCGTTCGTTGGACAATTCCGGTTTCGGTACTCAGACAGGCCTCAAACGTGCCGTAACCAAGCGACGCCATATAGAAGGCGCCTTTCTGCCCGCGTGACCCTTTCCGCGCACCGATGATACATCCGACAACTTCCGGAATTACATCAACTTTGCTGATCTGAATCGTCCGGGTCTGAATACTCCGACCACCGTAAGGAGAAGTGTCGTACGAGATCTTCTGCGTTTTGCCAACCAGTTCAGCGACACTCTCGCGGTTGATCTGGAAGGTCGAGTAGGGAAATCCAACTGTAAGCGTCACCGGCTGGTCAACAACCGTCGAGGCCAGTAGCAATCCCGTCCGAAGAAGAAGCTGATAATCAAGATCTTCTGGTGACGAGTTGATTGCCTTATGTGGAGAATTACCTTCGCTCAACGCGAGGTGCCCGACGATGTACCCGGTGTCGTTGTCGAATATCTTCACGCCATGCACAAGATCCGGCGCGACATTACTGAGTTCGCTGTTGTGGCTTTCAACGACACTTGGAAAGATAAACTGTTTCATCAGGTACGGTACGCGGTAATTAGGACTGGTGGAGGATCAACCGGAATCTCACGGACTGCCATGCAGTGGGCGGCGAAATATAATAGAAATATAGCCGATTTGGAACGATTAAGCCGGGGCCTCCAACACGAAATGTCAACGAACATCGCCAAAAACCAACAATCACGCCGAGAACGATGGCCGGTGTCGTCACTATTGACGGGGTATCAGCATGATCTCCGTTTGCCGGCCTCCGATGTACCAAACTTTCTGCCCGTCGAAAAAGGCATCTTCTTCAAGCATAATGCGGATTTTCTTGCCCTTCCATTCCGGCACAGGTACCGCGGCATTCAGCTCAATCGAGTACGCAGTGTTTGGGTAGAGTGGATAATCCCCAGCACCAGGTACGCCGCCTTGCTGATCCCATAGACCAATCGTAGGTCCCGCCGCGTGCCCGTGGAATCCAATCGGGTGGGTATAAATCGTGCCGTCAATTCGCTCACTCTTTGCCTGCGCCAGTGAGGCTGCAAGAATTTCGTTACCGGATCGTCCCGTTTGAAATTCGTTTGTCAGAATATCCTGCAACCGATTACCGACACCGAACGCAGCGGCCAATCCTGCTGGCACGTCGTGTTCACCCGGCCGCAGAATGTAGGCGTGCTGCTGCGTATCTGTATTTAGTCGCAGGTACTTAATGCCGAAGTCGACGTGGATGAAGTCACCGGGAAGAATAATCGATGCGTCCTCCCTCGAAGAAAACTCACCATCACGCTCTGGATTATCAGCCCTCTGAACGTCGACACTCGGGTGGAACCAGGTATCAAGCCCCAATGATCGGATCCGGTCTCGATACCACCACTCGACGTCATCCGTCGACGTAACGCCGGGCTGGATGACCGCTTCCGAAAAACCCTCCGCAATAATCTGATGTGCAATCCGCATGATCTGGGGATACACTGCCAT
>CBDTVC010000002.1:0-19371 GCA_965363925.1 uncultured bacterium
CCATCGATCGTTGCCATCCAGCGAAACAAAGAGCTGTCGCCCATCGCCGTTTCGGATCGCACCACGGTTGATCAATGTCCCCTTGAATGACAGAGCGTCCACAAACAAACCGCCCGGGTGACTTTCAATGATACCTTCATTTGTGATTGTCCCATCCATCTTCAGGTCATTCAAAAGGATCTGGAAAATACCATCCGTCGAAAACGTGCCAGCAAGCGTACCTTTACTGATCACTGCGGTCTCATCCATTGTCAGTACAACGCCGTTTAACTCGAACGTTCGACCTTCCAGTAGCATCGACCCGTTGCTGAAGGCAATGTCAGATCCTGCGAACACAGGGCCGGCGTCGTTACGATGCACCAGTACTCCACCGTAGGCGGCACCATTTTCGGCCGAAAGGGATTGCGCTCCGTCACCGTCGAAGAATGTCCGTTCGGCCTCCCACGTGCCGGCGTTAACGAGGTTGGAAAACGTGTGAAGGTTTAGTCGGCCGGAAATGACACCTTCGTTACGGATAACGTCGCGAAACTCCACGCTTTCGACAAACAACCCGCCGGGAGCATCGCGTAACGAATCGACAACGGTAACAGGGCCGTCAAACACGGTGCCAGCAAACGCTTGAACGACACCTCGGAGGGATATTGGGCCGGTGAAGCGAAGCGTTCCGCCCATAGTAGCGCCTGTATTCATTAACAGCTCGCGGGTGTCCACGACGGAATTCTTCATGTTGGACGAATTGTTTAGCGTCAGTGTGTTACCCATCATCTGCAAGGCGCCTTGACTCAGATCAACATTGGCACCGTCAAAAACAAGGGGACTCGATGCTGCAATTTCCACCGTATCTGTCGCCCTCCAGCCACCGCGTAGCGGATGGCCCGCAGTGTGCGAAAGAGACTGTCCCGCGACACCTACCATTCGGGTTATATAGATATCCCAGTCGCCTTCGTTGATCGCGGCTCCATCTATTGTGATCGCCAACTGTCGACTACTACCATCGCGAATAACACTACGGTTGATAAGCGTGCCATTTACACTCAACCCGTCGACGAACAAACCGCCAGGATGGCTTTCGATGATTCCGAGATTCGTGATCGTTCCAGCAATGGTGAGATCGTTCAAAAGTACCTGCAGGGTTCCGTCGATCGAGAAGGAACCATCCAAACCCCCGTTGTTGATCGTCGCTGTCTCATCAACTGTAAGCGTAGCGCCCGTTAGAACAAGCGAGTGCCCTTGCAAATCAAGCGAGAAGTTTGTGACCGAAAGATCTGAACCTGCCGCGACCGTGCCGGCTGCGTTTGCGTGTCTCCATACGCCGGAGAAACTGGCAGCGTTGCCGAGGGACAAGCTTTGAGCACCCGTTCCATCGAGTGTCGTAAACGTATGCAACCATTGACCGTCGCTAAAAACGTCGCCTTGTAACCGAAGCGATAGCTGTCCGCTGGAATTACTATCCTCAAGCGTGCCGTGGTTGACAAAGCTCCCAGTGACGACAAGTGTTTCTACGAATAGGTTGCCGACGAAGTCTCGGAGGCTTGCGCCTGCGTTAACTGTGAGATCGCGGCACGTATCGCCTCCGCGTATCAGCACTGGTCCGTTGACAATCACATCGTCTGCGGCTGACGGCACTTGACCACCAACCCAGGTAGAGGTTTCGGCCCAAACACCGCCGCCGCTTGTCGAGATGATCTGTGCATCCGAGAATATAGCGGTGTTGCTGGACGCGAAAACGAGAACGAAGAGGATGGACAGACGTCGAAACATGACAGTACCTCATTCCTTGTGCTGGACGTTGCGCCGACGCACGGAAGAGAACACTCGATCTCCGGCGTGAGATGCATCACCTGCGGCCGGACTAGACGACGTGCTCCTCAACAGAGTTGCCGACTGTGTAGCTTGTATTGCTGTATCTACTAATAACGAACAAAAAGCCGAAATGGCAAGCCCGCATTACATTGAGGAAGCCACAGAATCAGATTTTCTCGACGACTGTCGCACAAGCCATCAATGCGGCCGTTTGCGAACATATGAAACAAGTGCAGGTAAAAAGCCAGGCTTCTACAAATGTCACGCGAAATGAGGACTTAGTTCGCGGGTCTGCGCTAACGAGCAAAAGACCGGTTCAACCCCAATGCCTCTCGGGCCAGTCGCGAGTCACGCTTTGTCTGCAACGTGACTCGCCAGCATGACTCGAGACGTACATTTTTTAATCAGACGCGTTAGCGTCATGCGATCCTTGAAGACCAATGTCCGTCGATTCACCGTTCGATCTTCCCTTTCAAAAAAGCACTCGCCGATCACACGCGATTGAGTGCTCGCTCGCAGGCATTTCGACGTCCATTCCGGTCATCCGAATCGACGGATTTGCGGAAGGGCCTGCATTGCTGATTACCGCAGGCATTCATGGTGCCGAGTATCCGGGTATTGAAGCGCTAGTGCGCCTTGGACAAACCATTAGTCCAGAGACCTTTCGCGGCACACTTGTATTGGTTCCAATTGCAAACGGTTCAGCATTCAGGGAACGATGTGCGTTCATAACGCCACCCGATGGCAAGAATCTGAACAGAACGTTTCCTGGAGACCCTAATGGATCCTACACGCAACAACTGGCACATGTCCTGATCGAACGACTGATGTCTCCTGCCGATGCGTACGTTGACCTTCACAGCGGAGACCTGGTCGAGTCGCTTCATCCGTTTACTAGCTATGTCCTCACTGACAACGAAATCGTCGACAAACGCTCAGAAGAAATGGCGCGGGCATTTGGATTCGAGACAGTGATTCGCTTCTCGGCGAAAGATCGGGAATCAATGAGTCACGTGGCTGCCGCAACTCGGGGAACGCCATCACTCCTTGCAGAGATTGGCGGACAGGGCGTTTGGCATGACGGAGAGGTATTGAGCTTCCTGGCCGGAATCGCATCCTTGATGAACTGCCTGGAGATGACCACGCCGCCTATAGGATCGGAAGTCCAACCGATATTCTACGACCGATTCGACTGGCACCATTCGAAAGTCGAAGGACTCTGGTACCCTGCCGTTCATACAGGTGAGCGGGTAAAAGCCGGGGAAACACTTGGCGAAGTGAAAACGATTTTCGGCGAACGACTACAGGAAATTGTTGCTGATGACGATGGCCTGAATGTGTTCATGCTAAGTGCACTTTCAACGCGGCCGGGCGATCCGCTGATTGGCCTTGCCGCTGAAAGAGAAGTCAGTTGAAGTACCCGATAAGATCTTCTTGCTGATTGACCATAGATGTTGAATACGGAGTCGTCAGGCGATGAGCATTGGCAGAGCCGTCTGGGCGGATAAATGAGATACGGACCACTACTCTAGCCTGACCGTCGCCAGGAGTAGTGACGTTGGCCGTCGTAACAGTCCGGATGTCGAGATGTATTGTAACTTCGCTATAGACGAACAAGCAGATGATCTGCCGTATCTTGACCGTCACACTTACCCTCGTTTGTATGCTACACGTATCGGGCGTTACCAAACGCTACACCAATAAACTCGCGGTTGACGGCGTTTCGTTCTCCGCATCGGATGGGCGCATCTTCGGTCTACTCGGCCCAAACGGCGCTGGAAAGACAACAACTATCCGGATGATTACCTACATCACAACTCCGGATTCGGGTTCAATCACGTTTCAGGGAAAAGTGGTTGGGCCGTGGAGCCAACAGCGGATGGGGTACCTGCCCGAAGAACGCGGCCTCTACCGACGCATGAAAGTCGGCGAACAACTCGTCTACCTCGCGCAACTCAAAGGCCTCGACAAAAGAGAAGCAAAGACCCGCATTCAATATTGGCTCGAACGCTTTGAAGCCATCGGATGGGATGCAAAACGAGTCGACGAATTGTCGAAGGGGATGCAGCAGAAGATTCAATTCATTGCCACAATTATTCACGACCCGGATCTGCTCATTTTCGACGAACCGTTCAGTGGACTTGACCCAATCAATTCGGAATTGCTACAGTCGGTGATTTTTGAATTAAAGGCGAACGGCAAGACGATCCTATTCGCGTCGCATCGCATGGAACAGGTTGAGCAACTGTGTGACGACATCTGTATGATTTCTGACGGCAAAGTGGTGGTGAACGGACCCGTCCGTGACATCAAGCAGTCTTTCGGCCGAGACACGGTACGCCTCGACTACACGGGAAGCAATGCGTTCGTCCAGACGCTTCGGGATGCCGGAAAAGTAAAAGTGATCACCGAAAACGCGACGGGGGTCGAGATGCGACTCCTTGACGCGACGCCATCACGTTTCGTTCTAGATGAAGCGCTTAAGACAGTTACCGACTTGCATCGTTTTGAAGTGGTGGAGCCATCGTTAAATGAAATATTTATTTCGGTGATTGGAAAGTCTGCACAGGAAGCAAAAGTATTGGTGTAGGCAGCTGCATCCGGGGCAGACATACACACAGCGACAAATAATCATTAGATGAAGCAAAAACAAACTTTAATCATCGCTCAACGCGAGTATTTTCAGCGGCTAAAAAGCAAGGCCTTCATCATCGCGACGGCGCTCGGCCCAATCATACTTCTTCTGATGATTGCCATCCCGGTTGCATTTGCCGTGTTCGCATCGGACGAGACTGAACGCGTTGTTGCGGTAGTGGATGAGACCGGCCAGCTCCGCGATTTTCTTGAGCTGCCGGATTCTTTTACAATCGACTGGCGAACGTTGCCTGTTGATTCGCTTCGCTCGCTCGTTGAGTCAGGGCATCTTACTGGCTACCTGGTGCTGCCAGAACAGCTATTGTCAGGCGAAGGCGAAGCAACGTATTACTCCAAAGGTGGAGGAGGCATTCTGGTTGGCGACCAGCTTGGCGACGCGGTGACCGCCGCCGTGCGAGAGAAGCGGATTCTCGATACCGGTGCACCATCCGAAGTACTGAAAATCGCCAAAGATCGCGTCTCACTGAAAATGCTGCAGCTAACGGAAGAGGGAGAGCGTCGTGATTCAACACCCATGCTGGCCGCTTTCGGGTACATGATGGGCTTCCTGATTTATATCTGCATGATCCTTTACGGAGCAATGGTCATGCGTGGCGTTATCGAAGAAAAGACAAATCGCATATCTGAACTTATCGCTTCATCCGCAAAACCTTTTCAATTGTTGCTGGGAAAAATCCTCGGAATTGGCGCACTTGGGATGACTCAATTATTGATCTGGATCGTTGCAGGTCTCGCGATATCGGCAGTCGGCGGGGTTATTATATCGTCGTTCGTTGACCCAGCCAGTATTGCCCCTCCAGACGTGGCCGGGGCGCCGTCGCAAGCTGAAGCCATAAGCGGAATAGCTGAGTTCATGCCCAACATCTCGGCGTCGTACCTGATCTATTTTGTCCTCTTCTTCGTCGGCGGCTACCTGCTGTACGCCAGCCTGATGGCAGCCGTCGGATCAGCAGTCGAACAGGAGTCGGATGCTCAACAGTTTATGTGGCCGATCCTTATGCCGTTGATCATCCCAATGATGTTGCTGGTGCACATTGTGAGCAATCCCGACAGCACATTGTCACTTGTCATGTCACTCATACCGCTATTTTCACCGATCATCATGGTTGTTCGGATGGCTGCGACGAACGTTCCGCATTGGCAAGTTTGGATCGCCTTAGTCCTACTCGCAGGAGCATTCGTACTGGCGGTTTGGCTTTCGTCGCGGATCTACCGCATCGGGATCTTGAGCTACGGCAAGAAACCAAGTTTTCGCGAGATTGCACGGTGGATTCGCACTTCGTAACCCAAGTGCGCCTTCGCCTCATAGCGACATCTGACCAAAGGATATCTCACCAAAGGATCTCCTTCCAACGGGTCTCTTAGAATGGACCTCTTACCAAAGGATCTCTTACAAAGTATTTGTGCAGATTACCAGCGACATTACAATCCCGGAGAGTGAGATCGACGAGCAATTCTTTCGATCCTCCGGACCTGGCGGACAGAATGTTAACAAAGTCGAAACGGCTGTACGAGTCCGCATTAATCTGAAGACTAGCCAGTCACTGCCAGACGACGCGCGACAAATGCTGATGCAGCAGCTTGAGTCGAAGATGGACTCAGAGGGATGGGTATCCGTGAGTTCTTCCCGGTTTCGTTCGCAATGGCAGAACCGGGTCGAGGCACGCCGGCTGCTCGGCATTCGACTCAGGAACGCGCTACGCCCCAAGAAGCCGAGGACGAAGACAAAACCGACCAGGGCCTCTCGCGAACGTCGGATCGAGTCAAAGAAACGACGCGGAGAGAAGAAGCGGAACCGGCGGCCACCCGAACTCTAATCGTTATAAAGCTGAATCATGCCAAACTTGTCATTGGCAACAATCCGAAACGGTGATCCACCGGGATGCGACCACAAGTCGAACAATCCACTAAAACCACCGTACAAACCCAATCTGTAGCAAGTTATCTTCAGAACGATCTGCTTCAGATCTACCAGCTTTAAAATGGTTCGCCTCAAAACGAACCGGTTCAAAATGATTCGCTTCAATATTATTGGTCGGACCCGATACTTCGGGAAACCAACCTACATTTAAGGCCCGCTCCTGTCCGCCCCCCTTCTACATCATCGCATCTACAAACACAGCGACGCTGCTGACTGGGTTGTGTTCATCCACGGCGCGGGCGGCAGTTCAAGCGTTTGGTTCAAGCAGATTCGTGCGTTTAAGGACGAGTTTAACGTGTTACTGGTCGACCTTCGGGGCCATGGGCAATCGCAGGATTTCATTCCGCTTTCCAAAGGCAGCAAGTACACGTTCGACGATATCTCACAGGAGATTCTGGACGTGATGGATCACGTGGGAATCCATCGAGCACATTTTGTGGGTGTTTCACTTGGGTCCATTCTCATCCGTACAATCGCCGAGATGGCCCCAGAGCGTCTCCAGACCATGGTATTTAGTGGAGCTGTCACCAGATTAAATTTCCGGTCGCGGTTCCTCGTCGGAGCGGGCAACTTGTTAAAACGAGTCATCCCTTTCCTCTGGTTGTACCGATTGTTTGCGTGGATCATTATGCCGCGCGCAAATCATCGTGAGTCGCGGGCGCTTTTTGGAAACGAAGCGAGGAAGCTTTGCCAAAAGGAATTTCTACGGTGGTTCCGATTAACGTACGATGTTAATCCGCTCCTCCGGTTCTTCGAAGAAAAAGAGACGCCAATCCCGACGCTCTACCTGATGGGAGAAGAAGACCACCTGTTTCTCCCGCCGGTTAGACTGCTGGTCAGGAAGCACGTCAACAGCACGCTTAATGTCCTTGCTGGAGCGGGTCACGTGTGCAATGTTGAACGACCTGATCAATTCAACTCGTTGTCCATCGCGTTTTTACACGCGAACGCGGGCAACCCAGTAGTCTAACTAACGAACTCGGATCTCTTTCCAACCGGTATCCGGATCGTTTCCTGTCATCTCAAGTGCTGCGTACGCTTCCCAAACGTACCCTGCATTTCGGCCCTCAAACGTCGCCGGCAAATGTGCTGGTAACTGAAAAGTTGCCTGAAATGAACGCTTCTCGTTTGCTGCAAAATTTACGTTCGAATCGACCGTTATCTCTTCTTTGTGCATCGTCTCCGTATGGTTCACGTTGATTGAACCAGAGGTAGTCGAGTTTCCGGCTTGCCCGTTTGTTTGCGTCTTAACACTGGCTCGATAGTTTGGAATCGAGATTTCTTCGTTGCAGCGTAAGGTCACAACAATGCTATCAACCGAGATCTCCTGATCTCGCACAGCGACGTTCACCGTCACCGTTGCGGTTTCGCCACGCGTCGCCTCGTTTGCAACGATGGTGACGTCTGCCCAGGACCCCGTTAGGTTTGCTTTGAGTTTGGAGAAGAATCCCATTACGCTTTACCGTTGGCTGATTTCACTGACAAGACTGTTTTGCATCAAGAACACGTCAAGAGAATACCGACGAATCCCCAAAGACGAAAGCGTGAAATTGGTGATCTGAGGAACACTGCTCCAGTTTTGCACCTGGGGCGGAGCGAATGCGTTATTCTTCCCCCGCCACACGCTGGCTAGTGGGCAACCTTAAAAGAATAAGCGGCGCGTCTCAAGAACAGCGACGGAATCATCCAATAGCGGATACGGCCTGTACAACAACAGGCAACCTCGCAAGGCATCGGTCGTTCAAGGCGATCACAGTTTACGTTTCGCATATCAGGCACGGTTCGGACCTTGGATACAGATTCTCTCCAGAAACCATTCGAAATTGTATCGGATTTTGAGCCAACCGGCGACCAGCCTCGTGCAATCGCCGAGATGATTGAGGGACTCGAGCGGGGCGACAAGCATCAGACGCTTCTTGGAGCTACCGGAACGGGCAAGACGTTTTCGATCTCGAATGTTATTCAACAGCAGAATCGACCGACGCTTGTACTCAGCCACAACAAAACACTCGCCGCCCAGCTTTACGCAGAACTGACTTCGTTTTTCCCGAACAACGCGGTAGAGTTTTTCATTTCGTATTACGACTACTACCAACCCGAAGCGTACATCGTCCACTCCGATACCTACATCGAGAAGGACATGTCGATTAACGATCGAATCGATCGTCTTCGTCTGAGGACAAGTAGCTCACTGGTGTCCGGGCGGCGGGACATTATTGTCGTAGCCAGTGTCTCGTGTATTTATGGATTGGGCTCGCCGGATGACTACAAGTCCCAAGTTGTGCAGATTAAGCGCGGACAGACATACGAGCGGAATGATCTCCTGCGCGATTTGGTCCGGATTTATTACAGCCGAAACGATGTCGAGTTTGCCCCGGGGGCGTTTCGCGTGCGGGGCGACGTTGTTGAAGTGTTCCCAGCCTACATGGACGAACAAGCGTATCGGATTTCCTTCTGGGGCGACGAAGTCGAAACACTGAGCGTTTTCAACACCATTACGGGTGTCACGGAACGAACGGAAAGTATCCTTACTGTTTATCCAGCCAAGATTTTCGTAACACCGAAGGAACAGATGGATAAGGCGATCCGATCCATTGAAGAAGAGCTTAACTGGCGCCTGGCACACCTCCGCGAATCTCAGATGATGCTGGAAGCACAACGGTTGGAGCAGCGGACGCTGTTTGACATCGAGATGATGCGAGAAGTTGGGTATTGCTCCGGGATCGAGAACTATTCGCGTCACGTTGATGGGCGAGCTCCCGGCGAGCGCCCCTACTGCTTGCTCGACTACTTCCCTGATGACTTCCTAATGGTGATAGATGAGAGTCACGTAACGGTATCACAGGTCCGCGCAATGTACAACGGTGATCGGTCCAGGAAATTGAATCTTGTTGAACACGGATTCCGGCTACCGTCCGCCATGGACAACCGACCTATGACGTTCGAAGAGTTCGAAGCGGTGCAGGATCAAGTAATTTTTGTTTCCGCAACACCCGGCGACTTCGAAATGGAAAAGACGCAGGGCGTATTTGTCGAACAGATTATCCGTCCGACCGGTATCGCGGATCCAGTTGTTGAAATCAAACCAACCAACAACCAGATTGACGATCTTCTCGAGCAGGTTCGTATTACCACCGCAAAAGGCGAGCGAACGCTAGTCACAACATTGACTAAGCGGATGGCTGAGGACCTGGCCGACTACCTTGACTCATTCGGAGTAAGTGTACGCTATTTGCATTCGGATATTGACGCACTGGATCGCGTCGAAATCTTACGCGATTTGAGGCTGGGTAAGTTCGACGTTCTGATTGGAGTAAACCTCCTCAGGGAAGGGCTTGATCTCCCCGAGGTGTCGCTCGTGGCAATCCTGGACGCGGACAAAGAAGGATTTCTTCGAAGTGATCGTTCGCTAATTCAGACTGCGGGGCGTGCCGCACGAAACGTAAACGGTCGCATCATCATGTACGCGAACCGGATTACAGGTTCGATGGAGCGGATGATGAGCGAAACCAGTCGACGTCGCGAGATCCAGCTCGCATACAATGAAGAACATGGCATCACACCGCGCACCGTGTACAAGTCTCACGACGAAATTATGCGCGGAACGATCATCGCAGAAGAGAAGGGCGAATTTGAAGGACCAAGCTCCAGCCGCTACGCAGACTACGACAAAGTCAAGAAAGTCGCGGATCCGGTCGCAAAATATTTGACCGTAGAGCAGCGAACCGACCTGATCTCAAATCTGAGAACGGAGATGATGGAAGCATCGAAGAACCTGGACTTCGAACGCGCTGCAGAGCTACGCGACAGCATTGCGCAGCTCGAAGCGGCTTAGGTTAGCACTATCCGGATGATTCGCGGTACCCGGTTATTCTGCCGTGCCATCAAACATCCAGTTCATCACCCAAAGACGTTCGCCGTCGTCAAATAAGGTGATGTTGTTAACGCCCGTATCGAAGGGTTCACCACCAGGGGTACGTGCGGTTGCATAGCTACTCCACACATGGATCATGTTACCGGATCGTTTGACTTCACGTGCCGTCTCCCATTCAAAAAACCCTTCTTTCCTCGGTTCGTCACTGGCATAAAAATCGTCGAGCGTCAGAATGTTGACCGTCGGCTTGCCATCTTTTGCACTGCCCGCAATTGCAATCCACGCTTGTAGATGGTGCAGCGTACTGTCGCGAGCCTTATCGGGAAACTCCCCTGCCGGACCCGATACAACCTCGTAATATGCCTTCATGATTCCGTCGATGGACGACACATCTTCAGTGCGGGTTTCAACCTGGGCAGGTGCCGCTACTACGATAAGGCCAAGAAATAGCAAAGACAGCAACGCTACTCGACGGTAAAGGCGGGCTACTCGGTTGGACGAATTTGTCTGGAAGTGCATTCTATCTTGGTAGAAAATCAACAAGTCACGCGGCGTTGTCTGCCACTACTATTTGCAGACAATACGGAAAACAGATTATTAATCTGCTCCATTTAGGAGATCAACATAAGCATCTTCAATCAGTTGAGTTGCGTCAATTTCCAGAGCTTGCATCAGTTGTTCAGCTTCAACAGTGCCGACACCGGGATCTTCAGATTCGGACAAGACAACCTCGAGTTCGAGAAAATCGCCCAAGTCTTTTACGCGGTCGAGATGTATTCGGGTTCGACCAACGAGATACAACGTCCGCTCCTTAACAACACGACCTACTTCTCCGTAGGCTAACGTCAATGCCTGGCGAAGCTGGCTTGGATCGTTGGTCGGCGTGCGAACATAAAACGATTGCTTCGGGCCAGCGGCGGACGCACGTTCATAATATATCAGTTCACCTTCAGCTTCACTGAAGCAGCGTAGCTTCAGTCGTCCGTTCTCACAGCCGAAGAACGTATCGTCCTGTTGAATTAGAACTGGTCCGGAATCTGCAAGGCGCGCAGCCAGTCTTTCGGTAGTTTCGATGTGAGGGAGACGCGCTTTGATCTCAACGTTAACAGGCAAGGGATTGGAGACGGAAAATGGGAGGATAATGAGGATAGGAGGATAAGGGACTTTGAGCGAGTCGACTGAGGGGCTAGCAGAGACTATAATCCTCCAAATAGCGGGAGGTCGTCTAAGCGGACTGGCACTTTGAAGTGATTTACGGACAACGGCTGAATATCGGTCACTAAATCGAGCTTCTTACGGGTGGCGTGAAACAGACTGGAAAAAAGTTCAGCCCACTCTCCTTGTCCGCGCATCCGGGTCCCGAAGCGTGGATCGTTCAGGTCACCGTCTCGCAAGTCTTCAATGCGATGCACAATCCGATTCACTCGATTAGGATAACAACGTTTTACCCATTCAAGAAAGAGTCCCTTTACCGGTCCCGGCAAACGCACTACGATGTAGTTTGCGATCGTCGCACCAGCGTCGCGGGCCTGTCTCATGATCTCAGGCATTTCTTCGTCTGTCAGCCCCGGAATTATTGGGGCGACGTTGACGCCGACGGATATGCCCCGACTTGCTAATGCTTCGATGGCACGCAGCCGTGCAGCGGGCCTGCTGGTTCGTGGCTCCATTACCTGAATAACATCGTCACGAAGGCTGGTGATCGACATGGTCACGTGAACAAGATTATCGGCGGAGAGGTCTTCGAGAACATCCAGGTCACGTGTGACGAGATGGTTCTTTGTGATGATGCAAACTGGGTTTCGGAAATCGCGAAAAACCTCCAGACATTGCCGCGTGAGGTTGAGTCTTCGTTCAACCGGCTGATAGGGATCTGTGTTACCCGACATCAAGACAAGCTGCGGTTTCCAGGATGGCTTTCGCAGTGCGATTGCGAGAAGCTTCGGTGCGTCGTATTTGACCACGATCTTCGTCTCGAAGTCAAGCCCGGCTGAGTATCCCAGGTATTCGTGGGAAGGCCGAGCGTAGCAATATATGCAGCCGTGTTCGCAGCCTCGGTACGGATTCAACGAGTACGTAAACGGTAAATCAGGACTCGTATTCTTTGCCAGAATCGACTTGGATGAATCCGGGATGAGTTGGGTTTGGACTGTCCGCAAATCGGATTCGTCCAGCGCGTCAAAGTCTTCGATATACTCTCGCCCTTCAAATCGATTTGCGGGATTCAGGGCTGTACCCCGCCCGCGACGGACAACCGGGTGGGCTGCCGCTGAGTCGGCATGAGACTGGCGGCGGTTGGAAGGCATAGTTGTTCAGTTGGGACTTATTGCGAATGAAAAGTCGGACCGGTAAGCGGGGAGACCAGTATACATGTTATGCACATATATACTGTATTAAATCGCAGTAAAAATTGGCGACGCACATTGATTGATAGCCGATAATCGACCGGTTGCAAGTCGAACGCAAAATGACATTGACCGAATTGGCCAAATCGGTGGTATCACGATTGCAAACCGTTGCATTCTCAAAAATTGGCGTGCGAGGGCAACCCAGTTTTCTACTCTGGAGGCAATCTGCGAGACGCTTGAATGCCAACCTGGTGATTTGCTGGAGGTAGAAAAACCGCGTCCAGGCGTCGATACCAGCTAGACAGCATTCATCCGGTATTCGCGGAACCCTTCACGGACGGAAACGATTGCACCCCGGAACAAGCGAGCATATTTTTCTCGTACTGTATTACGGAGATCCGCGGCTAATGCATGGCCCGGTTTCTCAGAGTGCCCGATTCTGGGTCGTGGTTTCTGCAGTCAATAAAATTGTCGTAGGCGATTGGTAATCAAACGAACTAATATTCTCGGTGTCGGTGTCAGCGCCATCAATATGGATCTGGCTTCGAAAAATATTGCGGATTGGGTCCGTAACAAGAAGCGACACTACGTGTGCGTCAGTACGGTACACGGATTGATCGAAAGCCAGCGGGATCCCCTGCTTCGTGACATTCACAACGAGGCTGGAATGGTTACACCGGATGGTATGCCGCTTGTCTGGCTTTTGAAAATGGCAGGACACAGCCATGCAGATCGTGTGTATGGTCCTGACTTGATGTTGGCTACGTTTGAGGAATCAGCCGTTCGCGGTTACAAACATTACTTGTACGGGGCCTCACCTGCAACACTTGCAAAACTTGAGTCGAACTTGCGAACCAAGTTCCCAAGCGTCCAGATAGTTGGCTCTCACTCACCTCCCTACCGTGACCTCACGCCGGATGAGGAGTCGCAGATTGTAAACGAAATCAATGATTCTGGTGCGGATATCGTCTGGGTTGGACTCAGTACGCCGAAGCAAGAACGATGGATGGCAAAACACCGCGAGCGACTGAACCCAAGCGTGCTCCTTGGTGTTGGTGCAGCGTTTGATTTTCACGCTGGAGTGACCCGTCAGGCGCCGAATTTTGTACAGCGTGCCGGATTCGAATGGCTGTTCCGTTTGATGATTGAACCTCGGCGACTTTGGAGGCGCTACTTTACGATTGTCCCGTCGTTTCTGGTATTGATTTTCGCACAGAAGACCGGACTAAAGCGCTTCGACTCTCCGTTTGCACACACTGACTGAGCGGGTCGGCCCAATCGCGATCCACCGATAGATGATTTCCCGCTTTGCAGTCCTTTTCAGCTTGTGCGTGCTTCCGCTTGGATGTGCGTGGAGATCAGCAACGACGATTGACAACACGAGCCCGCCTCCTGAGCTACTCGGTCGTTTCGTTGATGACTACGGAATCGAGTATTCGATCACGGCCGATTTGTGGACTCAATTGCCGACGTCACGATACCACGTGAACGCGTGGAATGAGACCGAGCAGTTTCTCATAGCCCAGAACGACTCATCTAATCCAGGCGATGAGCTACTCTTTACACGCATTGACTGGATCAAGCTAGACGACATGCCGCCGTACGGGTGGGCCTTCTGCCTGACGACGTACGCTGCTCAAACCGCCGAAGAGGCCCGGGAGGCCACGGCTCCTGATCGGGCTAACCCGCGCACCGGATGCGGAGGTCACCCGTTTTCACGTATGAAGCGATCCGGAGATTGATGCCTGAACGATGCTCTAGTCTCGATTGCCAGGTCTTTATCGCGAAGTTCGGGTGGCGACTATTCGATCGACGATCCTACTGTAACAAAAGTTGATTCGTATTGTATACTGTATACAGTATGATTCAACCAGTCAAATGAAGCTCAAAACGGCGAACCTATCGGACCACATTGCTGACATTGTCAGCGAACAGGTCTATACCGGACGGTTGCCAGCGGGCGACAGAATCAACGAAGTAGCGGTGGCCCGTGACCTTGGCGTAAGCAGAACTCCGCTCCGCGAGGCACTTCAAAGGTTGGTGGCAGAAGACGTTCTCGAAGCGATTCCGCGGCGTGGGTTCTTCGTCAAGCCGCTGACCCGAAAGGAATTCAGTGAGATATATCCGATCCGCCGACTCCTCGATACCGAGGCCCTGCGAACCGCGGGCCTCCCAGACAAAGAACAGATTCAACGGCTGAAAGAACTCAACTACCGACTCCAATCAATCGACAATGCGGCAGACGCGATCGAGATTGATAATGAGTGGCACCTGGAGTTAATCCGCCACTGTTCCAACTCCGTGCTGATTGATCTCATCAGGCAGTTCATACGCAGGACACGCAGATATGAGCTTGCCTATTTCTCCGAAATCGATAGACCTGCGGTCGCATCGACAGAGCACCAAACAATTATCACTGCACTCGAGGATGGTAACCTATCGGAGTCGGTCGAGGCTCTGACCGTTAATCTTACATCCGGCACGCAACCGATTCTGGAATGGCTCAGTTGGAGCAGCGAGTAATCGCTTTGCAACTATTTACTACCCTTAACCTCGACGCAATGAACTTAATCAAACATACTACTTCCCTTCTGATGATTGCGTGCCTGTCTGTTTCTTCCGTGAACGCCCAACAAGAGGTCGACGCGCTTAGCGGTTTGTGGCAGGCAAAGCGAACGTTCGATAACGCAGCCAGCGGAGAGCTCGTTGTTATGGAGCTCGATTCCGGATGGCTTGCAACCCTGGGGCCATTCACGGTTCCGGTAACCCGTGATGGAGATGAAGTCCGTCTTGAACTTCCAGATGAGCGGGGGTGGTACCGCGGGAACGTCCGGAACGGCGAAATTGAGGGGCACTGGATTCAGCCGCGCACACAACAGACGTTTGCGAGGATGGCTACGCCGCTTCAGCTTAGGCAACGTTCAGATGGCACGTGGGCCGGAACGGTCAAGGTGTTGGAAAACTCTTTCAACATGTACCTGCTCCTCGAAGAGACAGAGGACGGTCGCTTGAGTGGCCACATCCGCAATCCGGAGTCGAATGTGGGTCGTTTCTATCAGATTCACACCGTCCAGTCCATGGATAACGCTGTTAGCTTTCTCGATTCGGACGCGAATGTCATACTCCGCGGCACCTACGATGACAATTGGAATCGACTATCGATCTATTTCCCGTACAACGGCGGTACCTACGATTTCTTGCGCGTGACGAATGCGACAGCGTCGTTCTTTCATCCGCGCCCAACGTCCACGTATTCGTATTCGGTGCCTGGAGATTTCGAGGATGGATGGGAGGTCGCAAACGCAATAGACGTTGGGCTGAGTTCTGATCGGCTGGCTGATCTTGTAAAACACGTCGCCGAAACACCGATGGATGGTATCGAAGCGCCTCAGGTCCATTCGGTTTTAATCGCACGAAACGGAAAGCTCGTGTTTGAGGAATACTTCCACGGCTTTACGCGCACGGACGTGCACGGTACGCGATCTGCTGGCAAGAGCTACACAACGACGTTCGTAGCGGCAGCAATACGCGAAAATGATTTACAACTAACGACCAGCGTCCTTGACTTGCTGCCGCGGCAGCCCAATCAGAATGATCAGACCGACGCAGGTGCTATGACCATCGAACACCTGATCACCATGACTTCGGGATTGGACTGTGATGACTGGGACCAGGACTCGCCGGGTGGTGAGGATCGGATGCAGGAACAGGAGGACCAGCCCGACTGGATCGCGTTTACGCTGGGCCAAAAGATGATCGCGGAACCAGGCACTCGAGCTGCATACTGCAGCGCGGGGCAGCACCTCGCAGGAGAAGCCGTCTCGGCTGCCACGGGAACGTGGCTTCCTGAATTCTACCGATCGCGGCTCGCAGAGCCAATGCAGATGGAACACTACTATTTCAACCTGGATCCTATGGGTCGAGGGTATGGCGGCGGCGGAATCTATGTCACTCCCCGTGACTTCCTCAAGGTCGGCCAGCTGTTCCTCAACAACGGACAATGGAAAGGGGAACAGCTACTGCCGCCGGACTGGGTAGAATCCGCATTCAAGCGTCATAACGAAATCGGCGACGAAGGATACGGGTACGGATGGTGGGCCTTTTCCTACGAAATTGACGGCAAAACCTTGCCAGCTTATTACGCTGGAGGCAACGGCGGACAGTACGTAATCGTTATTCCACAGCTCGACATGACCATCGCGATAATGGGCGGGAACTACAGTCAGCGGGTGATGCACAAGTCCAAGTACGAATATGTACCCGAGTTTATTCTGGACGCCGTAACGGACAACTGAGGCGCGTTCGACGCGAGCACGAGCGATACCACTTCGGCCTCGTTAAAGTAGTCTTGTCATACATTCATTCGCCACACGCACGCATGCTCGCACGCCCAGGCAGTCGGCAAGTGTAGCGTTGTCCGACTACTTATACTGAACCAGTGACACCCGCGCTCCTTGGGGATCCTGAATCATGGCTATGCGACCATGACCAATCTCTATCGGCTCCATGCCAACCTGGCCACCACTTGCCTTGACAGCCTTGACAGCAACGTCAATGTCATCGACAGTTATGTAAGCTCCCCAATGCGGGGGCGCGCCACCCATCGGCGGTGAAACCGCACCACCGATTCCAACGCCACCGACTGAGATCATGTGATACGGTCCCATACCCGTCATGTCAATTTCGGATTCCCAGCCAAAAAGCTTCCCGTAGAAAATGAGCGCAGCTTCTGCGTCCGATGTCCGGAGCTCGAACCAGCTAAACACGCCGTGATGCTTTCCGTTCTTAACAAAGTCGATTTCCGGGCTCTGATTGTCCTGGTCGTCAGGGTCGTACGTTATCAGCATGATGGCGGCACCTTGCGGATCCATGATACCAGCAAAGGTCCCAACCGACGGCACCTGCATTGGTGGGAGAAAGACCGTAGCACCTAACTCTTCTGCAAACTTCGTCGATTTGTGTACATCCGTGACGGTGACATACAATGTCCAAACAATCGGCGTGTCGGGTCTGGGTTGCGCCATGATTCCACAAACGCCGCCGCCCTCGACCTGACCGACTCGATAATCTCCATCCGGCATTGGCATGACAGCAGTCGACCATCCGCAAACTGACGAATAAAACTCCGAGGCTGCTGCGGGATCACTTGTGGATAGCTCCGGCCAGCTAATTGCACCATGTGTCAGAAAGGGATTCATATCAGGTTTTTTTTTGCGAGCGTCGCGGAATGCTATTATCGGTTTTTCCAGTGTAACGTTTTGCGGATGATCCTGTCAACCGTCTTGCCGAAATCGGTAGAGTGCATCACTTCCGTATCTTCAATTGGATATTTGCTAACGTCAAAGTTCAGTTATGCAGAAAATCGTTGTTATCGGCTCCTCGGGGCATGCAAAAGTTGTCGTTGATGCGCTGCAATGTGAAGGCCGGTATTCGATCGTCGGCCTCATCGACGCGACTCAATCGGGGGCGGAGGTGCTTGGCTATACAACCGTAGGACGAGAGGATGACCTTCGCCGGCTGAGCAAAGATCATGGCCTGGAAGGAATCGTCGTCGCAATCGGCGACAATGTAGTCAGAGCCCGTGTGATAGAGCGATTGGGTGCCGCCCATCCGCAGCTTGGTCTGGTAACTGCGATTCACCCGTCTGCCGTTGTTGCAAATGATGTCGTGATCGGCGACGGTTCGGTGATCCTCGCAGGTGCCATCGTCAATTCCGGATCGACGTTGGGCACCGGTTGCATCATCAATACTGGTGCGTCATTGGATCACGATTCAAGAATGGCGGACTATTCGAGTCTGGCTCCCGGTGCCCTAACCGGAGGAAACTGTCGCATCGGTAGTTGCTCGGCGATCGGTCTCGGTGCGGTGGTGAAGCACGGAATCTCGATTGGCGACCACACGGTGATTGGGGCGGGCGCAACTGTGTTGGAAGACGTTGAGTCGTTGCGCGTGGCGTACGGAACGCCGGCTCGGGTAATCCGAGAGCGTGAGGTAGGCGAAGAGTACTTGTAGCAGGTGCTGACAGTTTTGCAGGAAAGCCGTGGAGGCAAGCGTGCAAGTGTTCGTTCGGCGACTACTGATTAGCTTTTGCAGCTTGGGGACAGAGGGTGGCGCCCCCGGGGGGAATTTGACTACCGGCCGTCCTGATCGTCGGTCAATGTATTTCCCTTGATAAATCGCCAGCCGCCTTCCTCCAAAACGACATCCGCAATGATTCGACCCGAAAAGCGGAAAACCTCACCAGTCGAATCCGCAATCGAAGTGCTGAAATTCGTCTCTAGCACCACAGACTCATCAGTGCTAGGATAGATTTCAGGGGCTTCATAATCCGTCGAGATGATTGTGTCCTCAGGAAACGACCCCAACGCTTCAAAGATCTCAGCACGAGATCGATACCGAACTACCGAATCTTCGGCCCACATAAATGCCGAGTCGTCTGAATAGAATTTAACCACGGACGCCCAATCCTGTGACCGAGACGCGTCCGCAAAGTTCACAAAGAACGTGTGAACCTCCGCCTCCACTGACGCTCGCTGCGAATCAGAAAGATGCGTCTTGTCTAAACAACCCGAAAAGAAGAGTACAACTAGGAAACTGGTAAGCACCAGCAACTCAGAACTGAGTGCGATTCGCTTATCAGATAGTCTGGTTCGAGCCATATCGATCGGGTATTAGTCAGTCGTTGTATCCATGATCAATTGGTCGCGCCGGTATTAATCTTTAAATCCGGTATCGCATCCTGCAACGCATCCCTAGCCGGCCCCGTGACG
>CBDTVC010000003.1:0-18526 GCA_965363925.1 uncultured bacterium
ATGTTACAACCTCGCCATAGCTGCTGGGTACATCTCGCCATCGACATTCGAGTCCAGCAAAATCAGCTCCAACTGGATCAGCGGAATCGGGTATCGAGAACGAATGTGATTGATCCGGGTCTTTGAGTACTTTCTCCGCAAAAGCAATCCCGCCACCTGTAAACATAGCTTGATCGTAGTGTGGCGAAATTCTGAATCTTGCAATTTGCACTTCGTGACCTGCCTTACGAATATCTGAGACGGCCACCGAACCAATGCGCAGGTCCAGGTCAAAGATGGTGCGGGCAATGTTGCGGGCCGCAACAAGTGCGCGTTTGCACTCTTCGACAAGGCTGGTTGGGGCCAAAACAACGGCGCCATCTCCACCAAAAACAAACGGCAACTCTACGGGCGGTGAAGCAGCACGTGCTACGTTCAGGAGCGCAACAATTGTTGAAGCGCCCACAGTATTCACCTCTTTGTATCGACCGTTGCGGATTGCGTCGGTGGATCCATGTACGTCAGAAGTCAGTACAAACCAATCGTCTGGTACAGGCGAATAGACTTCAGGATCGGCGATTTCGACAAAGCGCTCGCGGACGGGAAGTGATGAATAGAAGTCTGCAGACATTCCTTGGAGGGATTAATTGCAACTTATCAGTTGTCACAGCCTGGAGAGAGCCGCACGATTACGATTATTCGTTAGAAAGTACGCGCCCCGTCGCAAAAACAAAGCTATAACGCCGTTCTGAGCTAAAGCGCGACCAAATCGTGACGACAATTTGGTTAGGCTCGCAAATCGGTCTGAACTATCCGTCCGGGTAATGGACGGACATTCGCTGTATTATGGCGGTGTAATCGCTGGCTTAACGTAAATACAGCAAAAACAAATGGCTAAACGTCAATCAGCTTGAAAATCCATAAAAACAGTTCTTCGTTTACTGCAACGTCTCTGGCGCTACTGGCTCTTGTCTTGTTAGCTGGCTTTGCGACAAGTATTGCGGATAACCGGTCGAAGAGCATCTCTGATGTCCTGCACGTCGAACGGGTGATCGACGGCGACACGTATGTCCTGTCAAATGGCGAGACTGTACGCCTCATCGGGGTCGACACACCTGAAACGTTTGGAACTTACAAGCTTGCACGTGACGCGCGAACTTCGAATCGGGATGCGTCAACTATACAGGAACTTGGCGCAATCGCGACACGGTATGCGGAGTCGATTGTCCTGGATCAACCAATTGTGATCACCTACGATCAGGCCAATGCTGTCACAGGTCACAAGGACAGATTCGGACGGACGCTCGTTTACGTAAACGTTGCATCGGAAGACGGTGCGCCGCTTTACTGCGTCAACGACCGACTAATCTTCGACGGGTTTGCTTCCGCATACGTGAAGTACGCGTTTGGTCGGACGGAATGGTATCTGTCCGCAGAGAGAGATGCACGAACAAAAGGTCGTGGTCTTTGGGCGGATGAGGTTCTGGATGGTCCGGTCGTCAAGCAGCTAATGAACTCCATCGACGATCTATACGTCACTCGAACGGGCAAGAAATATCACAAATCAAGCTGCTCGTTTTTGCGTACCTCGAAAATACCGTTCGACGTTCTGGACGATCCTGAGCACGACTACTCAGCCTGCAAGATCTGCAAGCCGCATGCAGCTGGACAGTAGAAATCCTTGGCTTTCCAGCGATCCGCTATTGGCCAATCGTGACGTAAGGTCGCAGCCGCTCGAGTGTTTTATCACCGATGCCTTTGACCTTAACGAGGTCGTCGACCCGCTTGAAGCTCCCCTTCGACTCCCGATAATCGATAATGCGCTTGGCGAGTACCGGTCCGATTCGGGGCAAAGACTCCAGCATTCGCTGACTAGCCGCGTTAACATTTACGAGGTCTGTAGCGCTGGAAAGTACCCGCTGCGGCCTCGATGACTCCTGAGCAGGAGGAGTCGTAGTCGACTGCTTGGGCTTCTGCTGCGCCTCGGCAATCGCCTCGGACATTGAGGCTACCTGTTGGCGTGGCTCCGGCTTATTCTTTTTCAACAACGAGCCGTGTACATAACCCAAGGCGCGTATAGGCTCCAGAACTGTCTCAGTCTGCTTGTAGATTAGACGCCAAAGCCCTGACAGCTGACCAATTTTTACAGCGGTACCAGGCGGAAGCTGCGCGACGACCTGGGACCTCGTATTAGGCTTTAATCTGATGTTCGCAAAGTTGTGAACCCACTGAATCTCACCCGACCCCGTAGCGTTGTCAGGCCCAGTCTGCGAAATGGGGCCTTTGATCTCGTCACTCGTGGCACGGATCGGCGTTACCGACGTACTCAACGGAGAGGTCGGTCCGAGTTTCGGATATACGACATAGCCAGCCGCTACGGTATCACCCTTCTTAAAAACGCGATAGACCAAGGCGTTGACGTGTTCAAGTCGGACGTATTCGCCCGGTTCTATGAAGCCGATAGTATCCGACGTTGCGTCAGGCTCACTGTACAAACTGCGCAGTGATTGAACGAAGCCTTCTGTGGGATCTACTGCGTTCTGTGCCAGCGCAACGCTGGCACAGAACGTGCCTGCTAGCCCGGCAATCAGTAAAACAGACAGCAAAGATTGCACACTGAATTTGCGGAAGCAACGTATGCCATCGGCATGCTTCGCAACGGCATGCTTCGCAACGGCATCTTTCGCAATGGCATCTTTCGCAATGGAATGCTTACCAACGGAATGCGTCCAACTGTCACGTTCAAACAAACCACGTGAATAGAAATTGTAATTCTTCATAGCGAAACTCGTTCAGGCCACCACCTGAATTGGTGTTCGACTCCAGTAAATCGATATGCGCCCTTGCTCTCAATCCGGAGATTGCAGCACAATTCGGCCACAATCAACACGACAAAAACGTACAGGCTACATCGTCGGCACGGCTTCAATCAAAGGGTAAAGCCGGACCAACTTTGACAACTACCTCGTTCCTTTGTTGCACGAATTAGTCAAAAACGCCTGAACCGTGGCCATACACCGTATTAAACGACCAGAAATACAGCGTTTTTGCAAATCCGAAAATCCGTCCTTGAGGCAGCGTTTTGTGCCCTGACAAGGTGCGTAACTTCTCTGAGGTTTGACGCGTAGAGGTTACGAGTTGCAACCGCCATGTACTCCAGGCAGGTACACGAAATGGAGGGCAACTAATTGCACATCTGCAAGTGCTTCTCTGGAAACCCGAGGTTAGTGGGACCTCGGGTTTCTTTTTTTTTGCGAATTTCCGAGTGCATTCAAAAAGACGTCAATTGACGAACAGCTCGCTCACCTTGCGGCGCAGGTTGCTGATGTCCGGATACCTGCCCGTTGAATCTACCCCTGCATGCTGACGGTTGGTCAGCAAGACAATCGAAACGCCAACTGCCGGCATTGCGATCGCGTAGGTGCCTGTAAAGCCGGTATGCCCAAAGCTTGCCTCAGGCAAATTGTCGACCGGCAACGAGTTGGCAGACATGAACCAGCCGAGTCCGTGCCCAAACGAATCCTTCGTCAGGAACGCATCGATGGTCCCCTTACTGATAAGCTGTTGTCCACGGACGTCACCGCGGTTCGTCAGCATCCGCAACAAGACACTCAAGTCTGTGGCGGTCGAGAAAAGGCCCGCATGTCCAGCGACACCTCCGTTCGCGTAAAAAGCATTCCCATCGTTGACCTCGCCAATCAATGAGTACTGCCGCCAGCCCTGAAACGCTTCGACATCTTCTTGGCACACGTACCCGAAATCATCATCCGCAACCATCCTGCGTTCGAACGGATTTCCCCGCGAAGTAGCCGCATACCCGCGAGCACGAAATCTCGGATTCCCTGTCGGGTTGTATCCCGTCGCTTGAAGCTGAAGCGGTTGAAATATCGCCGATGCTACCAGTTCATCCAAGGGCTGCCCGCTCACCGTCTCTACCAGATATCCAAGCAACATATACCCCAAGTCGCTGTATTGGCGCTGACTGCCCACGTGCCCCTCAAGCGGCAATTCGCTGATGTATCTATAAGCCTCCGAGCTACTGGCGGCGTGGTAGTAAACCGGTTTCCATTGATACAGCCCCGATGTGTGGGCCAATAAATGCCGAACGGTTACGCTGTCTTTCGCCGGACCAGAAAACAACGGCAAATAGGTCTTTACCGGTGCCTCGAGATTTACTAACCCGTCGTCAACCAATTTCATCAACGCTAAGGACGTCGAAAATGACTTCGTCAGAGAAGCAAGGTCAAACACGTGTTCCGTGGTCATCGGAATTGGTTTGGCGATCTCCGATCCATCGAAGTCATATCGTTCGCCGGAGCCATACGCTTCGCGATGAACCAGCCGACCGTTAATAGTAATCAGTAGCACCGCACCGGGCACCAGACCAGTGTCAACGGCTGCATTCACCAAGCTGTCGGCCGCCGCCACATCGGGGTTCGTGGACCTGACGGAATTACATCCTGCGAGCAGAACGGTAGTAATGAGCAATCCCAAGAAAAGCTGATTAGCGCCGGCAATCGATCTCATTTTGAACTTGGCTATGGCAGTGTTGCTATGGCGAACAGATGGATCTGCGAGATCACTAGTGCCGAAATGCCGCATGGACGTGGGCCTGAGCCGCACTGAGGCAGCCCTCCTTCGGCTCAATCCTAATGTGTAAACTCAATCAACACAGGTTACGGCATCCAGAATAGTCGATGCAAGACACTTTGTTCGAAGGATCTTCCCGCGACGCAACCTCATGGCAGTCGTGTAGATGCAACGATGACAACTGCGAGACTTCTTTGGCCACTTGGGAGAACTCTGAGGCCCGCTGATCGTGAAACCCTCCCCACGCCCGAGCGATCATTGGTCGGGTGCAGATATCACGCATGGAGAAAGAGTTGTCGACGAGCACAAACAACACTGGCGGAAGCGGTGTCCAGACCAATCCGACTGCAATGGCAGATTCTGACGAAAATCAAAAAAGCGGAGTGGCGAAACCAGACAGCCCGGCAATCGCCAAGGTGTCTGAATCCGACGCTAGCGATCTTGCGGATGTTGAAAAGACGGATGATGCCAAGAAAAAGAAGAAACTAAATCTCAAGAAGGCGTGGAAAGAAGCACGCCGATTGATGTGGCATCACCGGAAACGACTTGCCATAGGGTTTTCGCTGATGATCGTCAGCCGGTTGGCTGGACTCGTGTTGCCGGGTAGTTCGAAGCTACTGCTTGACGAAGTTGTCGGAAAGAGCCGCGGTGAGTTGCTGCTGCCGATCGGCATCGCGGTTGGTGTGGCGACACTCATCGAAGCCGTGACGAAGTTCTCCTTGTCTCAGGTTATTTCTGTTGCCGCGCAGGAAGCAATCATGGACATGCGGATGCGCGTTCAAGAACATGTTACACGCCTGCCAATCCGTTTCTTCGACGATACCAAGACCGGCGTCTTGATCTCTCGGATTATGACGGATGCTGAAGGAATCCGCAACCTCGTTGGCACAGGAATTATCCAGTTGGTTGGCGGATTGTTCAGTGCGGTGCTTGCGCTCACTGTACTGCTTTATCTCAACTGGCAGCTTACGATCGGGACGATTCTGGTCCTTGCGATTTTTGGTGGCGGCATGTCGTACGCGTTTAAACGACTGCGACCGATCTTCCGGGAGCGTAGTATCATCAATGCGGAAGTAACTGGACGGCTTGGCGAAACGCTTAGTGGTATCCGGATCATCAAAGCATACAACGTTGAAAAACGTGAACAAGAAGTCTTTGCGTCAGGCGTTGGCCGGCTTTTCGCGAACGTAAAATCGACGATCACTGGCGTATCCGCGATAACCTCATTTGGTACGTTGATCGTCGGCATTGTTGGTGTCATCATGTTGCTGGTTGGTGGCAATGCGATTCTTGGAGGATCGATGACTATCGGTGATTTTGTGATGTATATCTTTTTCACCGGGATGCTCGCGGCGCCCGTTATACAGATGGCGTCTATCGGCACACAAGTAAGTGATGCACTGGCGGGACTGGAACGCATCAATGACCTGCTGGAAGAAAGCACCGAAGATGAAGAAGACGAGCGACGGGATCCGGTCGGCGACATCGATGGCATCGTCACATTTGACAACGTTTCGTTCCACTATGACGAAGGCACGCCGGTACTGAAGAATATCAATTTCGAGGCGAAGGCAGGGACGACGACCGCCCTGGTAGGCTCAAGTGGTTCAGGAAAGAGTACACTGGTAGGACTCGTGATGGCGTTCTATCGGCCGCGGTCCGGCAGGGTACTCGTGGACAATCGGGACCTGACGTCGATTCGTGTGCAGGAATATCGTCAGATCCTCGGTGTTGTATTGCAGGAAAATTTCCTCTTCGACGGTACCGTTGCTGAGAATATCCGGTTTACAAATCCGGACGCAGCGCAGGAGGACATCGAGCACGTCGCGCGGATTGCCAACTGCCACAACTTTATTTCGAGCTTCCCGAAGGGTTACGATTCCATTGTTGGCGAACGTGGCATTAAGCTATCCGGCGGACAGCGGCAGCGGATTGCGATTGCGCGCGCGCTGCTTGCAAATCCTAAGATCCTTGTACTCGACGAAGCGACGTCGAGCCTTGACACGGAAAGCGAGGCAATGATTCAGCAAGGGCTGGATCGATTAAAAGAAGGGCGCACCGCGTTTGTCATTGCCCACCGCCTGTCGACCATTAGAAGTGCTGACCAGATTCTGGTCCTCGAGGAAGGTGAGATTGTCGAAAGTGGTTCACACGCGGAGCTGATGGCACTTAGCGGACGCTACCGCGAACTTCACGACCTTCAGCATGCGTGGGAGGACAATCGGTTTGTCAATCCCGGAGAAGAGATCGTCAGCAAGACGGTTTCGAAAGAGTCGTAACTTCCATCGGCCCCGGTTTTGGGCTTGCAACAAGTCCTGCTACCCTCGCCAACCCTCCGTTATCGATCTGAGTTTTCAACGACAAGTCGCAGCGCTTCAACCGCAAGGGCAGTCGCAAGCATGGGGTCGTCTTCTTTGTTAAGCGCCCCGTCAGGATTCGAATAACTCCCGTCAGGTTGCTGATGTGATTCCAACAAGCTTGCAATGGTCTCGCGTCCACCCGCTGGCCAGCTAGTGACGTTGTACACGGAGGCGCGGGATGCCAGGTGATAGAAGAACATGACCCGGTCCCAATCACCGGGCTGACCGGGTGCGATGCCTTCGGGTCGATCCAATGCTGGGTTTTTGGTGAGCCAGCTTATTGCCATTTGAACACGCTCGTCGCCAAGAGTGGCGCCCGCAGTTAGTAGTGACACCAATCCGTCGCACGTTGTCGTTGCATACGAATTAAAGTACTCGACGCCATCTACCGTTGCTGAGCGTCCAGCTTTGTTTGTGCCGTGCACAACAGGCGACGAATAGAATCCGCCATCATAAGGACCAAGATTCTGGGGATCGTCTCCAATCACCGGTCGGGCATCTGACGGATGTTTCTGCGCGACTCCAAGAAACACGTTTGAGGCGGCCAAGGCATCGATGATCCGTTGCTTCAGCGTTGATTCAACCGAGGAATGACGTTCAAACGAGTCGCTGTCCGAATATTCCCGCAACGCTTCCAGCACCCGACGCGTGTGCGACAAATCCAGGTGGCCGATAACACCTTCTGTAATTGTTTTTTCCCCGAAACCCCACGCGCCATAGCCAACATTGGAAGGCAGTATTCCCCGCATTTCAACGTACTGCTGACCGAGGAGGTACTCGACCATCGTGGCGAGCAACGCGTCGTCTTCAGGCGAGCCAACAAGGAGTAGCGCTTTGACGCCATACGATGTGGCATAGTTGGGGTACTCCATGATGTCCGGGTCGTGCGTACCCAGTACACCTGCGTCGGAGACATGCGCGCGGATAAATTCAGCACCGCGCTCAAGGGCGTCATCCGGAACCAGAATCCCGTCAGTTGTTGCTGCGAGTGCAAGTTGATAGACAATAAATGGAGTCCACGCTTGTCCATCGCGGAGAAACCCGTAGGTCGGACTGTGCCAGCCGCCATCTCCACCTTGGTTGGCACCGAGATAGTCCACGGCGCGCTGTAGGGTAACGTTTGGATTAGTGGTCGGCGCCACGCATCCGATCGGTGCGAATCCTCCGAACAGAAGCAACGACAAAACGAATACTCGGCCGAAGCACTTTATTGCTGTTGGCATTTCTGACTAACGGTTTCTGATGTGATAGGTCCCTGTATCTGTGTTGGCACAGAATTGGGCTGGTATAGATTGATGTACTCGATTGGACCTAATTGTCGTCACCATGAAAAAGAGAAGATATCTAGAAACGAAAAAGCCGAGCGGGAATGCAAACACCCACTCGGCTTTCAGTTCTTACTGTTGCGGCTCAACCGCGAGATTGCTCGCTAAACTTGAAGAACGTCAGTTTCATTTGGGCCCCTGTCCCACCCCGCCCTACGGGTAAGTTAGGCGCCACAAAAGACGACGCAATTGCAATCTTGCCTGCAACTTTGCATTGAAGCCGAAGCCTACGTTTGCGAACCTGAATTGAGTGTCCAGTTTCTCAATATCGACGTTGCCAACGCCACTACCCGTTAAGCCAAGTCACTGTAAGCCGTTACTTAGAGAAACGGTAAGCGTCGCGATCAGCGGTCATGGTCATAACTACCGCCGCCGTCGAAAACACCGGACTCGTAATGCAATGATGGCCACTCCAACTTCCCACTGGATCCTGAATCTTCGCAAGCCGATTGTTCATCTTGCTGTACCACTTCTCCCACTCTTGGCCGCCCGTGGCAGCCAGTGCCTCGCTCGTCATCATGTAGCTGAGAAATTCTTCGCCGCCGTTGTTGCCGAATCCGGACAGGACTTCGTCGCTCCCAAGCATTTCTGTTGCTTTCGCATAAGACTGGTTCGTCGCGTTTACGTCCCGTGCCTCGTCGTCCGAATAACCAATCGCTTTCAGGGTCTCTTCGTTAATCTCGGCTTCGGCGTTGATCCTGCCATCCTTCTTCGCCTCTTTTAACCGTTGGCGCGCATCGCGGACAACAGGCGCAGACGCACGCTGCGAACTCGCGATCGAATACAGTTTGACACCCGCTGCATCCTCGGTTCGTATCGATCCATCCGCAGAAACATTGTCCTGTTGATAGCGACGACTCTTTGCAAGTGCATCTTTGTCGACTCGAGCACCGGCATCTGCGGCTCGCTCAAGGGCTGAATTTGCCATCGCAGATTGCAACACTCCAGCCCAACCACCCTGGCTGAAGCTACCGTCTTCGTTCTGGGCAAGCTGAATTTTTCGAACGCACTTGTTCAGCGCTGCTTCAACACGTGCATGGTATTTCGGATCACTCTTCGTTTCGTCAAGCATCCGAGTCAGCAGCTGCGAAACCATCGACACATCAATATTCTGCCCCAACTTTGCCTGCGGTTGAGTCCCACGGATATCCGAAATTGACGGGCCTTCCTCAGGCGCTTCTTCAACAAGCACAAGCAGATAGTCCAACGCCCGTTTCAAGTTCTTACGATACGGACCTTTGGTCAACGTATTGCCGGAGCGAGCAAGCGCCATCGCGGAAAATGCCGTAGTAGCAGGATCAATTGAAACAGCCTGCGGGTCCCGATTATCCTGCTGCGAGTGACTACCCGATCCCCATCCGCCATTTTCAAACTGGGCGGCAGCCAGCCAATCGAGTGAACGCTCGATGTAAGCAGGTATGGGTTTAAAGTCTCCGGGATCGTTAAACGGTGGCGCCACTAGAGTGTGATCAACAACGCGAATTGGCTGGAGCGCCTGCTGAATATTTCCCGGAACGGTACGATCGGATTCCGAGAACGCCGACGCGAGCAATACGCCAAGCGAAAGTACACCTGTGATTTTCCAGCCATTCGAAAGGCTGATACTGTTGTTCTTCATTGATAAGCACCTGAGTTGATGAGTACGGATGTGCGTGCGACCGACAAACTCAACTAAGACGATGACAGAAGTGTGTGGTACATCGTCGTTTGATGCTTAGAACGTTGACTCCAGATGATTATTGCGTAGCGCGAGAAAGTCGTGGCCTTGCGTATAAAAAGACGCCCAGACACACCGAGGTTTTGTCATTCCAACACCGTTACTCCAACAGTGTCATCCGGCCAACCACCACTTTGCCGTCCGCTTTTAATCGATACAGATATAGTCCAGCTACAAGACCATCCGCACTAAATACAGCGGTGTGGGCACCTGCTGGTTTTACAGCATTGACGAGCGTCCTGGTTTGCCGTCCCAGAATATCGAAGATGTCTATCCGGACATGCTGTGCCGTTTCGAGTTCAAACGGAATCGTAGTTTCAGCAACAAACGGATTCGGATAGTTAACGCCCAATTCAATCTTGCCCGCAAAAGTGCCGTCAACGCCCACGGTCAATCGCCTAGTGACGTCAATCGCCAAGCCCGTCGGTGTGCCGAGTCCACTGGAAACAATTTCTTCGATCGAAGTCCCGTCCAGATTGGCTCTCATGAGTTTGCCATTGCCAATCTCGGCTGTAGACCAGTAGACCTTTCCGCGATCCACGTCCACCACAATTCCCCTGGGGTTTTCGCCAACACCGATACCAACAACATCTTCTTGATTGCTTCCATCGAGGTCCGACCGCTGTATTCGTTCAGCACCAGAATTCTCAACAGTCCAATAGAGCTTGTGGTTCAGGGTGTCGAGCACAATCCCTTTTGGATTAAAGGAGTTGTCACCGTCAACAATCATTTCAGCGTTTGATCCGTCCAAACCTGCACGATGAATCTGCCGATCTTGGTCGTTGATCCAATAGATTTTTTCGTCGGCCACATCCAAGGCGATCCCGATCGGTTCTGCAATTCCGCTAAGGACTGTTTCTTCGTTCGTGCCGTCCAGGTCCGACCGCATTATCACGTCATCACGTTGCTCAGACCAGTACAGTTTACCAGACGCGAGATCAAGTGCAATGCCCTCGGGGCTGGACAATCGGCTTTTTAGTTCCGTTGGCTGTTCCGAGCCATCCAACGGCGCGCTCCACAAACCGTTGGCAGAGAAACCTGAACTTGTCCAATAGATCATCCCACCTTCAACGTCCACGGTGACTGCCTCCGGTGCGCCGATGCCTTTCATAAGGTCTTCGCGACCTGATCCGTCATTTTCCGCTCGGCGAATGTAGAAATCCGAACCAGAAACCAGGAAATACACTTTTCCCGTCGACTCGTCAATATCAATTCCCTGTCCTGAGACTCCGGTGAAACCCCGCTCTTCCTTTTCCGTCCCGTCCAAGTTTGCACGGATAAACTTCTGGCGATCTTCATCCGTCCAATACACCTTGCCAGCCGCAACGTCGAGTGTTATGCCCTGCGGATCTGGCGACTGCGCAATGGTTTCCAGAGAAGTGCCGTCCAGATTTGCGCGCATGATGCGGTCGTCTGATGCAGAGATGGTCAGGTAGATCTTTCCACCCGCAATGTCCAGTACCATGTCGTCGATGCTGGCACTTTCAATCGTAATAATGACCGCCACTGCTGACCCATCGAGGTTGGCCTTCTTGATGACCGTTCCGTTTCCACCGGAATCGGACCAATACAATTTCCCGGCACCCGGATCAACGGCGACTGCACCGCCGGCAAGCAGCCCTTCGATCAGGTTCACCTGACCCGTACCATCCAGGTTCGCACGCTGAATGCCGCGAAAGTCAAATCCATCATTGGCCCAATAAACGTGACCCGCCGTACGGTCCAACGCTATCCCGCTCGGAAACGAATTGGTTTCCCCAGACCAGATAATCTCGGGGTTGGATGCATCCATGTTCGCTCGATAAACAGTTCCACCATTGATGTCCGTCCAGTACATCTTGTTGTTGGCGACATCAAGTTCCAGATCAAGTGCGTACTTAATCCCAGGAACAACAAGTGTCTGAAGGGAACCATCTCCGCGCAAAGCGACAATATTCCCTTTCTTCGCATCAGCGCGATAGATCGTCGGTTGTGCAAATAGTGGAGCAGCTGTACATGCAACGACGAGGAGCACCAACGCTATCCGTATCGCGCTGCCGTCATGGGCCGTGACGCCGGGCCGTGTAACCGAACCTCTGAATTGATGGATCAACCCAAGAACAAATTTTGACTGTGTGCGCATAAAATGAAAGCGTTTTTCAATGGATGCGCCGCTATATGCCTTAACCTTGCGGTTTCACGCACCAGACTATTTAGCCTGGATCGTCTTGTTGAGCAACGCACGTTGGATGTCCTGCTCGAACCAGTCCAAAAAGATGGTTCGGGGACCTACTGTGCTGATACAAACGAATTTGGTGCGGGGAAAGGCTCAGCCAGGCTCAGAAAATCTCAACGCGCGCGACGGTACACAACGACTTGCCACAACAGGCCCGTGTTGCTGCTGAATCGCTCAAAGCCGCTGCTTAGTCCAGGAAATCGCCGAGCAGTTGGGGACGCTCACAGTTTGCTGGAGATTCATCGCCGTCTTAACGTGCACACGTCCGGTCGGGCCTTGATGCGTCGACGATTGATACGTGTCGCTCGACTTGCTGAACTCGTGCTGAATTATGCCGAGCCCGGCCATAGGATCGCCCTCTTCTAAGTGACTTCCCAAAGATGTGCCACTGTAACACTCGAACTTGTAATAATCGGCCTCGATTGATTGGGCGCAATTCCGGTATCCATTGGGCGTTGCTCGTGGGCCACAATACGAGCACCGGGCTTCAGCTGTCTGCGAATTCCGGGGAGCAATTCACGGATGACCGTTGTGGGTAGAAATAGAAAAACAACCGTCGCTTCATCCAGCGACGTAGTTGAGGCATTTCCGCATATCAATTGGACAAGGTCACTCAAGCCGTCCGTCACCACTCGTGTTCGGCCGATCTCGATCAGGTCCTCTTTCTGCTCTATCCCCACTGCTCGACAACCGCGTAAGCGTGCTGCTTCCGATACAATTCGGCCGTCGCCACATCCAAGATCAAAGAGCACGTCGTCTTCCGTCACATTTGCAAAGTTCAGAAGCGGTTCGATTAAACTAATGGGTGTCCCCAGAAACGGACCAAGAACAGGCCGCCTACGCCCTCTTACGGCATCCGCCAAAACCCTAAATGGCCTCACCAAATAGTAGAGGGGCCACAATGCATCTGGCAGGTGAACCCGCTGCATATCAGCGGTTCTCGGCCGGAAAATCCGTGACAATTTTGTCGTTGCCAACGGTTGCCGCCACGACACATTTAATCGAGTCGTCACCGTATCCGTCGTGATCAACTCCATCCTGTGATTTAATCGCTTAAACGCCTGCCACGCTCCGCCCGTGTCAGGACTCCAATGCAGATAGCCTTGCTCAGCAAAGACGGCCATGGCCTGGTCAAGATCATCCGACTCCACTTCGAGATCAAATGAATAGATTTGCATTAGCCGAGGTTCGTTACCGCTCTTATCGTTTTTGGTACCAACGCCTTTTGATTTTAATAGGGCGATCATCTCCCGGTTTTGTCGGATGCAGTATTCCCCGGTTGCTTGGCAGGCATCCAGTCCATCTTGAGCAGCCCGAGTTCTTTCGGAATCAGCTTGGCCATCCTCCAATTCCAGAATTCCGCGACAATAAGCTGCTAGTCGACGAGTGTTAATCGCTTGTGCAAGCTCTTGTTGAATGTCTAGCGGGTAGGGGTGCGTCATTCAATTTGGTCGAGTGTGAGTCCGCTATTTCGATTTTGCATGATACGAGTTAACGACCCTGCCGGCACCTTTCATGTCGCCCGGTAAGGGACACCGAGTCCGGCTCAAGAAATCTCAAATCGGACGCCGATACACCACGACCTGCCACAGTAAGCCGGTGCTTCTGCTGAAGGCCTCAAAACCATTAGCCTCCAGGAGATCCTCAACCAGGACGGGAGAATGGACAAATACGCGAAAGCAGGAACGACGCAACTTCATGGTCGCGTTGATGGCTTTGAACACTAAACGTGACCACCATGCGGACCGCGGGTAGACCAGTCCGTACGCCTTAACGGTCTTTTCAGCAGATCGTCGCACGAGACCTTCCACGTCATCATAACAACAAAGAACGCGGTCCAGCGAAACGACATCCGCTGGTTGAACAACATCCGCATGGTCCAGGAAATCGCCGAGCAGATAGGTTCGGTCACTCTGCGCTGACGTTTGATCACCTTCTTCGCGTGCACATGCGAGGTAGGCACTCGATGCGTCCACGCTAGTTATCCGTGTAACGCCTGATTTGCCGAACTCGTGTTGGATTGCGCCCACTCCGCCACCGATGTCAAGCAACGAATCAATCGATTCCGTTGCCTCTCTCAATGACTCAATGAGTATCCTCGTTGTCCTGCGCGGACCGCGCTTTCGATAAGACTTGAGCTCCTTCCGGGCCAGCCGCTCGTTGAACTCGTCTTCAATTCCTTTGCATTGACAGGTCATTGCGGATGGGCATTTGCGATGAGAATTGCCAGGTCGGGAGCTCTTGCTCTTCCAGTCCACTTTCTTCATCTACCAGAAAGAAACTGTCTGCCTTGATCGAATTGAACTGCTGGACCGTTCCGGATGGCCATCGAATTTCCAATGCCACCACTTCGACATCCGGACCCAACCCGATTGATTGACGATAACTCGACGATCCGAAACTCCCACCGGATGAAACGGTGCGGTGGATGACGCGGACTTCTCCGTCGCCGTCAACGACACTAACGAGTAGCCGTGCGCCTACACCGTGTCGATTGGACTGGTGCCCCCGGAGTCGCAGCGAAATCCAGTGATTGGTATTGCCAGGGTTATGAAACAGTGCGTTCTGGAACCGATCACCCGAAAGCGCACCACCCATCACGGCGTGGACGTCCTGATCGCCGTCGTTGTCGAGGTCCGCGAACGAAACGCCGTGGCCTTTCTGCAAATGTCCAAAGCCTCCGGATCGCGTGACATCCTCAAAATACTCGCCGTTGAATCGAAACATTTTGTTCGGGACGAGCATCCGCAATTCGGGGTCACCTGTTCCTGCGTAAAAATCGAGCCACCCATCGTTGTCCAGGTCGCCAAAGTTCGAACCCATCGCCTTCAGCGGCAAATCAAGCTTCACGCGTTCAGTTACGTTTTCAAATGTCCCGTTGCCGAGGTTCCGATAGAGACGTGGCGTGTCTACCGTCGCGTTGCCCGTTAACTGATAAGAAACGTAGTCGTCGAGTGACGCTTCGTAAGACAAAACCAGGAGGTCTTCCCATCCGTCGTTATCAAAATCCCAAGCCCACGTCGGAAAACTGTGGATCGGCTCCTCAACCCCCGCATCGTTTGCAACGTCTACAAAAACCCCCTCTCGATTCTCAAGTAGTTGATTGGGCGACCCAAGCTTAGACAGGTAGATATCCGGGTCACCATCATTGTCAAAATCAATCCAGGTCATTCCTTTTACAAACCCAACTTGGTCAAGCCCCGCTTCAGCGGCAACATCTGTAAAGGTTCCATCGCGGTTGTTCCGAAAGAGTTCGTTCGGATAGGCATTGGCGGGACTGGATTCGTTGCCAACAAACAAATCGAGGAACCCATCCCGATCATAATCGGACCAGGAAGCTGCCTGCGTTGGCTTTCTGGAATACAGGCCGGAAGCAACGGTCACATCCGTAAAGGTGCCTGACCCATCATTTCGTAAAAGCGAGTTCGGAATTTCTCCCACTTCTCCCAGCCATGCGCCGCGGAGAACCAGGGCGTCGAAGTCTCCGTCATTGTCATAATCGGCATGAACCATGTTTAAACCGCCGGTTAGTCCAATGAGGCCAGCCGCCTCGGTGCGATCCGTAAACGATCCGTCTCCATTATTCGCGAAGTACGTGAGCGAATCACGGAGTCCCCACGAAGATACCAGCACATCCAGGTCGCCGTCATTGTCAAAATCTTCAGTGATGCCGCCGCCGGAAAGTCCAACTCTTGCAAGACCCACCATGGGAGCGATGTTATTGAACTTCGGAAACGCTGCGGCCGGACCGCTCAGCTGTTGCGTTGTGAACCGAAACTGTTGCGGTACTCCGGACGGGTGGCGACCAAGCGTGGCATAGGCAATGTTCAGCAACCACCTGGCCTCGAGGTTGGACGGGGCGTCTTCGAGGATCTTTGAGTACGCTTCGATCGCTCCCTGCGAACCTTCGCGAGCCTTGTGTATAGCCTCCTCGTTGATCGGAAGGATGCAGGCACCGCCCGAATGATTGTCCAGGCAATTTGTCTGTTCGCCAAGCCGCAAGTAAGACAGGCCTAGAAAGTGACGGATCGTATTTGCGTATCCGTCGGGCGCGAGCTGCGGATATTGCTGGATGGTTTCAAGGATCTTGGCAAAAGCTTGAACGGCCAACTCCGAGCGACCGGAGTACAAGAACTCACGTGCTACGATGCCCTGCAACTGAAGCCTTGCACCAGGTTCCAACGGTACTGCCTGACCAGAAAAGAACTTGAGTCGTTCCTCGTTGGCCCACGGGTTGGCCGTTGGGTCGAGGCCATCGACAATCTCCGCCAACTCAGCAATCATCTGAAGTTGCCCAGCGTGTTCCTCCGCCGTAGCCTGAGCTGCAGCACTTGGTTGGCTCCCTTCTGATCGTGTGTCTACGGATTCGTTTTGACGGCAACCGGCAACGACAAGAACGAGCGCAAACATCAATGGAGGCCAAAATTCAACGAAGCGCATCGTACGATCTAAAACTCACTGGCGATGACTGCGAACAGCGCAATTCCGAAGAAGAGAAGCATCAGCACCGTTAAAACGAGGCCAACAATCAGGATGATTGCCTGAATCGAAAAGAAGCGACCTTGTTTTTCCAGCGCGCGCAACAATGCACCTTCTTCGTGATCCAGCCATCCATCAAAGTTGTCAGCTGCCTCGCGGAGGCGGAGGCCACTAAGCAACATCGGAATCCCAATGATTGCGCCGATTATAGACAAGCAATTTAGTCCGCCGACTATGACGTGCGCGCCACCCAGAAACCGCATGTTCTTGATCATCCGCGTAATAACAGTATGCATGTCGCCCTGCATCACTTGAGTCTCCACAGCTTCGGAGCTTGTGGTTGTTGCGTGCGTGGCTTCGGAGTGAGTGGCTTCGTGATGCATGGCTTCTGAAGAATGGCTAAAAATGCAGGCTTGCAGGTTTGGACTATACGCTCATGTATCGGGACGATTGGGCTTAGGACTAAATCTCCCGTCAATACCCTCAAATTCAGTACAAAGAGATACGGCTCAGTCAGATACAGTACAATGAGTTACTGTACAATACGTTCAATAATAGCACAGCAGCTAACGAAAAGTTGCAATTCCAGACAGCGTGGTTACAGGAAGTGACGCGCTTCTTCAGGAAGCGGCTTCCTCACCATAAGTTCTCAAAGTCCGCTTATTCAACATTTTGACTCTTTCAGGCTAGTTTGCATCATTTGTACGTGGCCATTCTTGTGCGAAGTCTTCGTCGAAAAGTTGCGCAGGCGATCAGCCTACGTACCTTTTTAATCCGGTACGACCGTTGCAACTCGATGGTCAGTATGCAAGAAATCGCCGCTCAGAAGCCGTCTCACAGTTGTGGCTTCTGGCAAATAACGGTCGCTATCGTGGAAGTGTCGTCGCGCTGGTATCAGTTGCGCAACACGGATCAATATGAGTGAGGGAACCCGGTACGAGTGAGCTTACTTAACAAGCAATCAATTCAGTACGGGGAACTGCAGACAGAAACTCTGCTCGAAACCCAAAAAGAGGAATAATGGCTATAGACTTGATCGACCTTGCGAAAGGTTATCTAACGGATTCGGTAATCAATTCTGTCAGTGGAGCGGTTGGCGAAAGCGCCGCCGCAACCCGGAACGCTGCGAGTGGAGCAATTCCTGCAGTTCTTGGCGGGCTAATTAAGAAGGCGTCCACAGCCGATGGCGCGGGTATGTTGGCATCTTTGCTTGATCAGGATCACGACGGAAGTATGTTGGACGACCTCGGCGGGATGCTGGACGGCGAGAAACTATCCTCGATCGCTGACAAGGGGTCGAGTGCTTTAAGTGGCATTTTCGGAGGCGGTATGGAGAGCATCGCTTCTGCACTGGGTAGTGCAAGCGGAGTGAGTGCCAAGTCGTCCGGTTCCATATTGGAGATTCTTGCACCAATCGTGCTGGGCGTTCTTGGCAAGCAAAAGAAGTCAGTGGGCCTAGACACGGGTGGCCTGGCAAAGCTGCTCATGAGCCAGTCCGAAAGTGTAAAGCGCGCGTTACCGGCTGGCATGTCCGGTTTGCTTGGACTGGGAAGCTTGGGTGAAATTGGCAAAGTTGCTGCGGATGCGGGTCGTGCAACTGCGGGAGCTGTCCGCAATTCTGGTACGGCTGCTGCAGTGGCGGCAGGAAACGCAGGCGGTTCAATGATGCGCAAGCTTCTCCCCTTAGCGCTGCTTATTGGTGCAGCTCTTTTGCTCTGGCCAACGCTGAAGGGATGCGGTCAGAAGGCTACGGATACGGTGGGCTCTGTTGCTGGCGCCGCAGGCGACATGGCTGGTGATGCGATGGGTGCTGCAGCTCAAAAAGCCAAAGATGAAGCGGAGGCCGCACTTGCAGGTGGTA
>CBDTVC010000004.1:0-17954 GCA_965363925.1 uncultured bacterium
TGCGACGAATGAGAGGTGTCTTTAGCCGGTCCGGGTCGAAATGTGCGCCAATCCCACCGGTACCACGAGGACAAAGACGTCCGCGGCTCAAAGGGTCTGCCGGGTTGCCTTCGATCTTCCAAAGTTTTCCCCCGCGCGTGTACGCGATCGCTCCGCACTTCCAGAAACAAACGTCGCAATACGTTGGAATTTTGCGGATCTCGTCTGCGTCGGTCGACGACTTGGCGTTCTGCCCGAGTGATGGACGAATCGATCCGCTGGCCACTGCGGCAACGCCGACGGTTGCACCAGTCGAAATCTTTAGAAAGCGTCTTCGGGAAACGGGAGTCTTTTTTGGCGACATACTGCTCGACGAATTGCTTCGCCGTGGTTGGGGTTGATAGCGTACCTACATTATCGACTGACGATAATTTTGCTCGGCGTCAAGACACTACACTGCGTGCCCGACTTTGCCCATATTTTTTGCGGGGGAATCCCTTAGAACAAGTTGCTCGCTTACATCGTGCGAGGTCCAGAATGTCCAATTCCGATTTGGAATCAAGCATCTGTCCTCTACGTGATCAACATCGGCGTCAACAGAAGAGGGCGCTGCTCCCGTTTTGATGGTATAGGAATCAAGCTTGGCTGAGCGGGCTTTCCCGGAACTGGAGCGGGGAAGGTGGCCGTCGACTCAAGGTTGGCTGGGCGCTTACAAGTAGGCGGAACCGATACGAATACCGATTCCGCCGAATAGGCACAATCCCAAATTGTTTTGGCGCTCGTGCCAATCGCCAAAAGACTTATGCAGTTTCGAACGCTGCTGACTTTGGATTTTTGAGGAGTGATTTCCCAAAACTGGTCAGGACCAAAACCATCGGCTCGGAGAGCCGGACAACCTGTTCGGCTACGCTTCCCATGAAGAAGCGCTTGATACCGGAGCGGCCGTGAGTGGAAATAACAATCAGGTCGGAGGAGTGTTTTTCGGCAAACTCGACTGCGTCTTTTGCCGGGTGGCCGATCTCAACATGGATTTCAATCGGGACATCCGGACCATCCGAAGAATCGATCAGCTTTTCACTTGCCTGCTGCGCACGTTTCTTGAGGTCATCAAAATTGAACGAGGATTCCAATCCGTAAACGATTGCCAGTGACGATTCGTCGATCACATGCAAAAGGTCCACCGTTGCGCCATACGCATTGGCCAGTTCTCGAGCGTTGGTTAGTTGATCAGTCGAGAACGCCGAAAAGTCGACTGGGACAAGTATTCGGTTCACAGACTTTCCGACATGCTCTTCGTCGGTTGGGCTAACGGTGATGATTGGGCACTCTGTATGCCGGATTACATGCTCAACCGTTCCGCCGATCAGTGGCAGGCCACTCCGTCGTCGTTTACGCTTGCCCAGAACAATCAGGCTGATGTCATTTTCCTTGGCATATCGAACAATGCCTTCGGCGACGTCATAAGATCGTATCTGGGACCGAATTACCGTTACGTCCTGATAGGGAGTAGCCGGTGCCGTTTCGGAAAGCAGTTTCTCTGACTCTTTTCTGAGCTTTTCGTCAAAGGCGGCGTCGGACTGAAGGAGTGCGTCGTAGGCATCACCCAAGTCGAAGACGTCGTCTTTCAGCACATTGAGTATGTGCAACCTGGCTCCGTATCGTTCAGCGAGGTAGTTCGCCTGTTCGAGGGCCTGTTTCGCACTGTCCGAAAAATCGGTAGCGATGAGAATCGATTCGATGTTAAACATGTCGGCACTCGCGATCTGTTTGGGAGTTTGGTTCCAGAGTACCTTACGGAGATGTCAAAGAGATTGGTGTAGGTGAATTGCCTACGCCGGTGTAGGGGTTCTTGCCGATTCTTTGTGGGCTGCGCTTGGAAAAGCACACCACCGGCGCTCGGCTCGCTACCTGATTCCCGCAGCGGCGAACGTGTCACATTCCTGCACGCTGCCTTTTTCAAGGCCTGTCTTAAACCACTGTACTCGTTCCGCAGATGAGCCGTGCGTAAACGCTTCAACCTGCACGCGTCTCCCTGACATTTTCTGCAACCGGTCATCGCCGATCGATGCCGCTGCCGTCAGGCCTTCCTCAATATCACCAGGCTCAAGTCGCTTCTTTGTCTCATGCGCTCGCCGAGCCCACATCCCGGCGTAACAATCTGCCTGGAGCTCCTGCAGCACACTCAATCGGTTCTGATCAACCTTGCTAGAGCGTCGCTGCAACTGTCGGACCTGATCGCTGATACCGGTCAACGTCTGTATGTGATGGCCGACTTCGTGGGCAATTACGTACGCAAAAGCAAAATCACCCGGTGCGCCAAGTCGCTGCAGCTCTCGCAGAAACCCGAGGTCAAGGTATACCTTCCGATCACCGGGACAATAGAACGGCCCGGTCGCGGCCGAGTTAAAGCCACACGCGGAGTTCACACCATCGGTAAAGAGAACGAGCGTTGGTTCGGAGTATCGACTGCCGCTACGTTGAAATATTTCGTTCCAAACATCTTCCGTGTCAGCAAGAATCACCTTTACAAATTCGGAGGCCTCGTCATTTGCGCCTGGTACCGATTGAGTGGGTGCAGATTGTTGCTGTTGCTGGCCCAGTTGACGGAGAATTTGTGACGGGTCTTCGCCCAGAAGAAAACTTGCCAACAGGGCCAGGATAATTGCACCCCCACCTAGTTTTACGCCGCGTTTGACATTTCGAGCACCACGACGGTCCTCCACATTGGCACTACGTCGTCCAGACTTCCAATCCATAATGATCCTACTGAAAAGATTAAATGTTGATGCTCTCCTGATTGCCAGCGACTGACACTCGCAACCTGTTACCACTATTCTAGTGCGCCGGTTTCGACGAAACCAAATCTGACAAATGGTGCGTCAATTATTACGGGAAAGGACAAACCGGCCTGACGAAACGAAATGTAGAAACCGACAACGATAATTTCAGAAATCTGCCTATTTGGCCCCCAGGCGTTCCTTTTCGATACGTATGAAGTCGACAACCTCAGGGTCGATGTTCTCAATCATCCAGTCAACGTACGTCGCGTCCTCGGTGAGAATCGCCTTCAGCGTTTTGCCGGCGTGTTTGCCAAAGCACACAATGACCTCACCGTCTGTTCGCATGAGTCGTCGACGGGCGTCCAGATACGGGTGCCGTAAGGCCGCCGTAATTTCCCTTGCTGAGCCGTCAAGTCCGTACCGTCTAGACTGCTCAAACAGGATGTTCTCGGCCGCCTCGACATCAGCCAATGCTGTGTGCGCGTTGCTGAGCCCTGTTCCAAAGTAGAACTTGTGTGCCCATCCCAGATTGCGGACTTCGTGCTTGCGAAGTATTTCAAGAGAATCAAGAACCACTTTATCAAACGGACCAGGCAGCGGCCGCCCTAGTCGCTTAAACTCTGCACGAAGCAAAGGCACATCGTAGTTGGCGGCGTTATAGCCCGACAGATCTGCGTTGTGCAGTAACCGTTCGAGTACTTCGGAAAATTCACGAAACGTCGGAGCGGTTGCGACATCATGGTCTGAGATACCAGTTAATTCCTTTACTTCCGCCGGTATTGCGCACTCCGGATTGATGTACGTTCGTACCGTCTCACGCTTGCCGTCGGGCGTGAGACGGATGCCGGCAAACTCTATCACGCGTGCTTTGTCAACATCCAGGGCTGTTGACTCAAGGTCAAAAAACAGAATCGGTCGGTCGAGCTTCATTTGCTAGTTGATTTCTGAAAATCGTCGATTCTGAATCGTGTACGACTTCCAATCTTTATAGTCGAAGTGCCACCATTCGCCCGGATTGACTCGGTAACCTTCCGCCTCCATCGCGCGGCGTAGAATTGCCCGATTGGTACGTGCGACCTCAGTCCCCCCACTGTAGTCTGAGTAAGCGCGCTCGCTGAATTCGTCGTAACCGCTCGGCATCTCAATGATTTCGCCCGTGGACAGTTTGATCAATCCCAAGTCAACCGCACAGCCACGATTGTGCATTGAGCCACGCTGGGGATTGGCGACAAATTCGCGTTGGTGAGTGGGCGTTGCTTCCCAAAACATCCACGTGACATACCAAGGACGATATGCGTCGTAAATGACCAAGCCAAGACCGCGCCGAGCAAGCGACTTCTGTACGCGAAGCACCGCCTCTGCAGCCGGCCGCTGCATAAATGCGCGCGCCTCTTCGTACAGTACCGTCCCCATGAAATTTCCGTCGGTCGCATACCGGACGTTAAGAGCAATCGTGGAATCAAGTTTTACCAATTCCACCAATTCACTCGTGCGGAACGTACCGTCCTCTTCGGGCGGACTCAACTGCAGTGCCTCGGAGCGGATTTCGGAAATTGGGCGAACGGGTTCAATTCGGAATGAGAAATCCCCGGACATGGATTGGTCGTTTTGTTTGATCTGCGCACTACCATCCGTCGCAGCAGTTAATGAAACGAGAAGTGCCAGTATAACGGCTGCAAATAATCGTAGTGTCACGGTGTTAGGACGTCTGTTGGAAATGAGGCCAAGATCGGTGAACTGCCACATGACTTCGACAAGTAAGGTACGGAAAGACTCCCATAGGCGGAACCGAGCGGGAAGGGTCTGCGGTCAATCCCATGGGCAACCATCAAGTTGTTCAGATGGTCGCAGACCAGGCCATTCCCGCACATTAACGAAAGGAGGCGTGCGCACCACAGCCACCAGCCGACGAACAAATCGCTGACCTTGGGAATTGTGATTGCCGGAACTGGCAACTTGCCGCTCACGAGTCAGGTGGGCGGTAGCGCTACTGATCTAGGAAACTGCCATCGTCATGCACTCCCGTTGTTGCCGTGTCGAAAGCGTTGCCCCGGTCATCTTACAGATCGCCAGAGCAATCCGTCGGGCAATATGCTCGTCGGTTGTGTCAATTGAAACGGATCGCTGTCGTTGCGAAATAGTCACGATGCGTTGAAGCGGACTACGCTGCGTTTCGATCGCTTCGATATTCCGGACCAGTGCAAAAATCTCCTGGCGCCTGGGTAAAATTACATCCGAACGGATTAGAATACGTGCCGCAGGTTTGCCTTCCCGAATTTGTCGACAAGCCGGACAGAGTTGGCGTCTGCTGTCGCTCGGAGCCGATCCCCAGATCCACTGTCCGTCTTTCTTGAGCGCAGAACAACTTGGACAGACTGCAATATCCTTCACAGATTGTGACGGGAGTTTTGGTCGCCAAGGCAATCCAGTTCTGGGCGCCAAAGGGTCGCGGGTCTGGTTGGTCGATGTGATGTCAGGGGTTTCCATCGTTGTCTCCGCGCTCGGTGATCGGGACACTACATAATTAATATCGACAGATTTGCTGCGGAGCGTAAACAGGAAATCGGATAGGCGTGTTGTAGGACGGATGCCTACGCCAATAATGCGTCACTTAGGACTGCACTCGGAATAGAGCCTAGCAACGTGGACTCAGTGAAGTCCCAAGCGGGGCTCGATTTGTATATTGCGTTCTTCTACCAAAACAGTCATGACTGCAACTTCAGACTCAGACAAATCCGGATCTATCTGGAGACGTGCTATTCTTCCTGCTCTGGTATTCATACTCGTATGCCAAGCCGCAGGTATTATCGGTGCATTGTCGAGCCCGACGGGTAACAGCCCCTGGTTTCAACAATTGATCAAGCCGTCTTTTAATCCACCGGGTTGGATATTTGGACCCGTGTGGACTCTCCTTTACACGCTCATGGGGATCGCCGCCTTCCGGGTTTGGCGGCTGGGGTGGAGGGAGCAAGCCGTCAAGGTAGCCTTGTACTGGTTTGCACTTCAGCTTTTGTTGAATGCCATTTGGACGCCGATCTTTTTCGGCGCACAATCGCTTGCGCTCGGAGCCGTTGTGATTGTGACCTTGCTCGCAGTGCTTGGATTCACAATCAATCGCTTTTTCCGTTTGGATTCGCTGGCAGGCTGGTTGCTCGTGCCTTATTTCCTGTGGGTCAGTTTTGCGACAGTGCTGAACATCAGCATCTGGCAGCTCAACACGTAAATCGCTACCGACTGGTGCAAGCGAATGGCTGCTACTACCAAGTCACTCCTATCTCCTCCAAATCGCTCAGCGAAAGGCCTTCACCGTGCGGCATCTTTTTTCGGGCTGATTCCTGCGCCTCAGTCGCCCGCTCAAAAATGATCGAGACCTCTTCTTCTGAATTAAGTGCGACTAACGTTCATTTTTTGGATAGAGGTCTGCGACGAAAGTGAAAAAGTGCGGGAGCTATTGGCGCGTACGAGAATCCTGCTGATTTGCACGCTCTTCAGTTCCGAAAGCATCAATGTCATCAAGGTCAATCCGAGCGTCATGGTCAACTGAGTTGGCTTCGGACTTCGCTTCTATTTCGGAATGCCCATCCGCCATCATCGCGGATACCCTGCCCGCGATGCCGTCCATTTGAGCCGCGCGTTCTCGATGCCACCGATTGGTCGAAACGGCAGTAAACGCAGACAGTAACAATCCGGCCAGGGCGAAAAATGCAGCCAACGCATACTTGGAAGGGTCTTGCGGCAGATTTTTAAACAAAAGGAGTGTCGTCAAGAAGATTCCGAAAACGACTAACCCGGCTGACATGGCGATGCTTGATGGCGCTGTTCCCTTCATCGTGCCTAACCGCAGCCGGTACCGACCATTTTCGGACGGCTCGCTCAGGGCACTCAGGTTCCCATTGGTCCATTGCCGTAGCGATCCGTGTTGCGTGATTACTCCTCGTGCGTCAAACGTCTGCCGGAGGTCGACGATCAGTCTATCCCATTCGAGATCTGTCAAAGGTCGTGCGAATTCAACGACTCTTTCGACGGAGACCGGGATCCCGACAATTCTTCTGTCTGGTTTTGCTTTCGCTCTTGCGATTCTTGACGCCGCAGCCTTTTCGATAAAGTCAGGTGTAATCCCAAGTTCAGCGCCAATGTGCTGCAGTTCATCAAGCGTGAGGCCTTCTCTCTTACCAAGATTTCGGCGAGCTGCCTCTTGGGCTTCGATCGCCTGTTGGAAGATCGCAGAGACGTCTTCTTCACTGTAGTGAGTTTGATCGGGCATTTCGATTACAATTAACTGCGACAATTATGCTTCCACGGGCGTTTCAAATCCGTTGTGGCACGTCGGGGAGCCAGGCTTCCTGTACACGTTGACTCCACACAAGATATGAAAGCGTTCCACTGGCTGGCCAGCCGGCCACGGGCGATGTGCAGACACTATGGAAATCCGGCCATACGGCTCTTGCGAGCCCAAACCCGCCGAACTTCTCGATCCGCAGGGTTTGCTGGGACGATGCCCCTCTTGCTATTGATCAGGCGGTAGCTGAATCATTCGTGTCAAAAATCAAATCCAAACTTGACGGAGACATTCGGGCGCTCGAGCTCGTCGCCACCAGACAGCACGACTTGCAACGGCCCAAGCCTCGTCCGGAGTCCAACCTCTAGCCCAAAACCAAAGAACGCCGGTTCGTGAATTAGCTCGTAGAGTACAGGACCCAGTTGCCCCTTGTCATCATCGCTGAATAGATCAGTCGTGTCGCCAACTTCACCTGCGACTCGCAATACAATATTGTGGCGGACCTCGATCTGAACACCGACTGTCCCAACGTACGCTTTACGGCCAAATCGCTGCTGGCCGGCGAGGCCGTACGCCGATAGAAACGTTCCTGTCTTCACGGTTACAGTGTTGACACCACCCACCGAGGCGTAGTAGGAATACGGCAGCGACTGCCCGGATCCGTACACGCCGCTAATCCGGCCGAACAGGGAGACTTGAGATGCCAGGGGGACGAACCATTCGGCATCAACAAAAATGCGGCGATAAAACCCGACATCAAATCGGTCTCGCTCGGTTTGTTCGACGAGCGAAATTTGAGGCACCGAGTTGGACAAGCCTACTTCCGCCTCCGCTACAATCCGAACACCTTTCGAAGGGAAGTCAATTTGATCAACGGAATCGATGTTCCAAAGCACACCAGCGGCAACGTGTTCCTGTTGCGAGTCAGATACGCGTCCGATTGGAAGCGATTGTAGTGAATCGGCCGTTTCAGGTGCCGGCCCGGCGACGATTTGTCGTATTCGATTGTGAGCGGCGTTGCCGTAAAATCCGGCCAGGACTGATTCCGACGAAGAGAATCCGATAAAAATTCGTCCGCGGTAGCTTTTCAACCGAAGTGAGAAAACTGGAATATTTCTGTCAATTCCCAGGCGTTCGCCGTAAGCCCCGGGAATGAAAACGTTCATTGGCGCACTGGAAAACCCAACGCTCGAGCCAACACTGAACCGCGACCGTGGACCGAGACGAGTGAAATACGTTCCGTCAATCTCCAACTGTTCACCCAGTCTAACGCGCAGCTCCGTAGACGATCCGAGTCGCCGCCGGTTCTTTAGGGCTAGGTTGAACAACAACTCCGCTTTGTAGATACTATCGTAGCGCAGTCCAAATCCGATTTGATCTGGAACGGCAATCGGCGTGACTATCAGCTGAAGTATCGCCGTCTGTTCTTTGCCGGGGCTAGTTATCGGGATCACCGAGTACGCCACCTGCTCAAACAATGCGGTACCGTGGACTCTGGAGATGGCCTGCTGAAGACGCTCCGGCCCGACTACTGCGGGTAGTTCGAGGTTGAGCCTGTTCTTGATCATGTCGAGGGCCTTTTCGTCTGTTACTCCGACGATCTCGATGCTCGTGACCAGGACCTCTTCGATACTGAATGAATAAGAAGTTCGGTAGGATGCATTTCGACGCACACCAAAAGAATCTAGTTTTGCCCGCAGCTCTGGCAATGCTGCCCGTGCGGCTTCTTCACCACGACGAATCCACTCTTTGCTTGACTCGAACGAAGCCCTCGATAGCTTGCTAATGTCCGGCGTTATCAGGAAGTCCAATAGCTTTCTTTGCTCGATATCCGCTCGCTCTGCACTAAAAAAAGTCGTCGACAACATTACGTCGATAAAGGATGGGTTCTGTGCCGAAACGCTATCCACCGGCGCACCGACATCGATACCGATAAGGAAATCCGCACCCAGTTCGGTTGCATCAATTGCAGGCAGATTTCTGGACAATCCGCCATCGATAAACAACTCACCGTCAATCGCCACCGGCGAAAAAATACTGGGAAGCGAAAGGCTTGCGCGAATTGCTTCGGGTAGGGGGACGCCTTTTAGCGAAACAGCCGCACCAGTCCGAAGATTGGTTGCAACACACGCAAACGGAATAGGTAGCGTGGATAGATCCGTAACCGTTTGGTAAGGCCACGTCAATTCGCTGAGTTTCATCGACGCGTTCTGACCCGAGAGGATTCCGCTCGGCAGTTTGATCTCCCGACCTTCGAAAGGCAGCGAGAGTAAAATGCCCTTATTGGCCTTGCGGACTTCCAATAATTGAGTCCGCCTGAGACCCTTGTTCGTAAACAGCGCATCCCAGTCGAGCGTGGTCGCAAACTCTTCGAGCTTGTTGGGCGAATAACCAATCGCATACAAACCGCCGACGATCGCGCCCATACTGGTGCCGGAGATCACATCAATCGGAATTCCTTCTTCTTCAAGAACTTTGAGCACACCAATGTGGGCCAGGCCTTTGGCTGAACCACCGCTCAATACAAGGCCGACCTTGGGCTCATGGTTCACTGCCCGAGTCAATGAATCCGCTTGCGCCAGAGACTCCTTTACGGATATTCCAAAGGCAGCAAAGACAAAAACAATTGTCCCGGCAAGTATTAACCGGACGGCTCGCGACCCGAGGTCAACTGTAATTTGATCAAAAACGAGACGTGGCACGTGGGTACAGCGAGTTGCGTTGGGTTTGGGAGGTGTGTTTGACTGGTTTGCTGCCTGAGAGTTGCACGGGAGTCTATGCCCTTCGCGATCGCGTGTTTAAGGTGCGCTTAGTGAGGAAACCGTTGATTCTCGGTTCACCTCGCGATAGATAGTGCGTCGCGCCCGCACGTGCCTTTCGGGTAAGGCCTTAGTATTGCGGAGCAGGACTTTGCATAGCTGTTTGACTAAATTGCGGATGGCCGCAAGGAACCGACGAGTTAGTCCTACCAAATAGAAACGGCATGACAATTTGAGCCTACCCAACCAAGCGCCTGCCAGAGATCGTGTCATCTAATTCCGATTTTAGTTCAGAAGAGTTGCCATCTGTAGACGATTTGAATTTCTTCATTCGTCACCGTCGTACGATTAAGCCAGGCAACATGAGTGAAACGCCGGTGTCGGATGAGGACGTGTTGGCGATCATCGAAAATGGAAACTGGGCTCCAAGTCACGGCCAGACAGAGCCGTGGAGATTTCGCATCTTCCGCGGCGAGTCGCGTCAAACATTGGCTGACAAACTCGCCGAGATCTATGGGGCAAGGACGCCTGCGGAACAGTTTCTGGAGACGAAGCACAAGAAGCTTTCTACGCTTCCCCTAAAAGCTCCAGTGGCGATTCTGGTTTGGATGAAACGTCAGGAAATTCGCAAAATTCCGGAAATCGAGGAAGTTGAGGCGGTTGCATGCGCGATTCAGAATATGCATTTGACGGCATCCGCCATGGGTATGGCCGCCTTCTGGTCCTCGCCGACGGTGCTCTACACAAATGAAATGAACGAATGGATGTCGATCGGCGACGACGATAAATGCCTTGGGATTTTTTATCTCGGTTGGCCGGCTGCAGGTACCCCATGGCCGTCATCGTCGCGAGGGTCAATTGCCGACAAGATCGAATGGGCGTAGCGAGCGACATCAATGTCGACGATAGTCGATCCGTTTTGAGCAATCCCTCCGACTCTTGGTACGTGGCTCGTACTCAATCGACCTCACGGGGAGCGATGTAAATGCGCGAGGCGCATCTGCTCCTACCGCCTTGTCGAGCAATAGCGGCTCGCTAGGTGTACATGGTTTCGATCGTATCCGCGTAGATCTTTTCAATCTCTTTTCGCCGCGGTTTTAATGTTGGCGTAAGCATCTTGTTTTCGACCGTAAACTCCTCCGGAATAATCCGGAAGTCTCGAATTTTCTCGTGCGAGGCTGCTTTTCGCGAATACGACTTAAACTCGTCTTTGAACAGTTTTAATATCGCGTCCTCTTCGACAAGCCCTGACCGTGTGGCGCTTGACACTCCGTTTGATTTTGCCCAAATAGAAAGTGCCTCCATGTCTGGTACAACCAGAGCAGTCAAGAATTCTCTGCCTTCGCCAACAACCAGTAGCTGGTCGATCCATGGAATCGATTTCAATTTGTCTTCGATTGGTCCGGGATAAATATTCTTGCCTCCCTTCGACACAATCATGTGTTTGATGCGATCCGTTATTTGGAGGTAGCCGTCAACAAATCGGCCAACATCACCAGTGTGGTACCAACCATCCGCATCGATTGCCTGCCGGGTATCTTCTTCATTTCGCCAGTACCCTTTCATGATGTGGGGCCCGCGGGTGATTATTTCCCCTTCTTCAGACGTCAGCCCGGAGTTTGGGTCGCTGCCGTCAATCTCGGCGACAAGCTTCAGGTCAGTGAGTCGCTGTATACCTACCCGTACACCCGGAATGACGTGGCCAACCGTTCCGTATCGCGGCTTTTCTTGAGGGTTCACGGAGATCACCGGTGACGTTTCGGTCAATCCATATCCCTCAATCAACAACACGCCCGCCGCTTCGAAAAACTCTCCGATTTCTTTCGGTAGCGCGGCTCCCCCCGAAACGGCAAATCGCAGTTGCCCACCGAGTTTGTCATGAAGCTTGTTGAAGACGGCTCGTTGTGCAATTGTGTTGCGCAAAGTCAGCAGTGGGCCCGGAGTTCCGCCGTCGCGCGATTTTGTTGCGTAGAGTTTTCCACTGGTCACAGACCACTCAAAGATGCGTTGCTTCAGAGCTGAGCCTTCCTGGGCGGTCTTCAGGATTGCGTTATAGATTTTCTCGAAAAGTCGCGGAACAGAAATCATTACCGTTGGACTGAGCTCGAGTAAATTTCGACTTACCGTGTCGACACTTTCTGCATACGAGATTCTGCCACCCGCTGCCAACACAGCTGTATAACCGGCAGTGCGTTCAAACGAATGGCATAGAGGCAGGAAGGAGAGGTGATGGTCACCTTCATGAAACGGAACCAAACCGAGGGCGGATTTTGCGTTGGAGCTGAAGTTGGCGTGCGTCAGCATAACACCTTTCGGCGTGCCTGTTGTGCCGGACGTGTAAATCAATGCCGCAATGTCGTCAGGAGAAACCGCATCACTGCTCCGCTTCAATTCATCCGAATGTGCCGCCCAATATGTAGCTCCTTCCGTTTCGGCAGTGGCAAAATGTGAGAGGTAGATCGGATCATCGGGTTCCAGGTCGGTCATCGTCACGATGTGCTCAAGATCTGGACAGTTGTCAAATATCTCGACAGCTTTTCGTTGCTGGATCTTCGCAGACACAAAGAACAACTTCGAACCGGAGTCTTTGATTATGTACTCAACCTGTGAGGCTGGCAGCGACGTGTACAGAGAAACATTAACCGCCCCGAGTAGATGTGTTGCCAGGTCGATGATGATCCATTCCGGTCGGTTTTCAGACAGGATCGCGATGCGATCTCCCTTGCGGACACCTTTAGAGTGGAGGTACCCGGCGAGACTCTGGACGCGGGTTTCGAGTTCGTCCCAAGTGATCGGGATCCACTCCTTCGTTTTCTTGTCCTTGAATTGTACGGCTGCGACGCTGCGGCCTCGATTGCGCGCAACGAGATTGTTAAAGAGTTGGGGCAGGGTGGTAAAATCGACGATTGCCGCCATAGGACCATTCCGTGTTGGTTATGGCTCTGAAAGTAAGAATTTTTTCCTCCGTGACGTCGAAAACCAATGCTTGCTTCAAATTGCAACACGATTACGGCTACCCGGTCGGCGGACGAGATTGATTCGCCTGCCCCTACGCAGACAATGCGATCACTCGCTCTGCTTCTTTTCGGCGGCCCGTTGTGGACATCTTATGCTGCGCTCCAACGGCCTGCTTGATGTTCTGGAATCCATCCAGAAGCAACAGTTGGGCCAGTCCAGACTTTATTTTCTTGACAACGCTGGGGCCTTCGTACACCAGGCCGGTGTAGAGTTGCAGGAGGGATGCACCGGCGAGAATCTTGGCGTATGCATCGTCAGCGGTCGAAATGCCGCCTACACCAATGATTGGTACCGCGCCGTCTGATTTTTCATAGATATATCGAACCAATCGTGTTGACCGATCGCGTATTGGTGCACCGCTGAGACCACCGTTCCCAATCGTCTGAAGCGTTTCGTCGTCGGTCTGGAGTCCATCTCTATGATTCGAGGTGTTACACGCCACGAATCCGTCAACTCCCCGGTCAAGTGCTACGCTGATAATCTCATCGAGCTGGCTGTCAAAGCGAAGTCGCTCAAACATCGGGGGAGATAGCTTAATAAGAACCGGAACGTTTCTACTCTTTTCAGCTCGAACAGCGATGACGGCTTCGAGTAGCCGATCCAGCGAAACTGGATCTTCGAACGTTTTGCCCTCGCTCGTATTGGGGCAGGAAATGTTCAGGGTTACATAGTTTGCAAGCCGAACCAGCGTTGTCAGGGAGGTGCAGAAGTCTTCGATCGCCGCCTCATCCATTATTGCCGGGTCAGGAGTTTTGACAATGTTAATCCCGAGAGGTGGAAGGCCTTTTGCAAGTTTTGCAAGTCGAGCAGCCACTCGATCAGCTCCCTGATTGTTCAAGCCCATCCGATTAATGATGGCTTTGTCTTCGGCAAGCCTGAACATTCGAGGTTTCGGATTCCCTGTCCACGGACGGGCACTGATCGATCCAACTTCTACAAAGCCAAATCCGATACTGGCCCAGAATGGAATGGCCATCCCGTTTTTGTCGAGTCCGGCGGCAAGGCCAATCGGATTGGGGAAGTCAACACCCCATAAATATTGGGATAGCGCTGCATTAGTGTACTGATGCAGCGACTCACTGACTTTGGTCGGCGTGAGCCGGGCCACAGTCAATCCGATGTTGTGAGCCAACTCCGGGTCAAGCGAAAAGAGAAATGGCCGTACGAGGTTGTACACGCGCGGTACGAAAAGTGTCGGTCAAGGCAGTTCACCAAGATAGCGAATTTGCGGAACAGGGTAACCGACGGACCGCGGGAGGGGAAAATATGGAAGAGGTCGATTAAAGGAGGGATGGAGGAGAAACGGATTACGATCTACGTTTCTCCTCCATCCCTCCTCGATTGTCGATTCTACCAGCCGGGGACGAGTTGAATCCCGAAGTGCGCGCCCTTCTCCGGACGCTGGAATGGATACACGTAGAATACTTCCATTATCATGTATCCAAACAGATTAAAGCGACCCGAAATACCGGCACTTACGAGTGGCGTTTTTTCAAGGGTAGCTTCCTTGGTGAATTTGAGCTTTGGCGTTTCGCCGCTATTCCATGTGAGCCCAGCATCCGCAAAGAGAGAGATCTCTGTGGGCAGATATGGGAAGTTGATCAACCCGATCGTTTCGTTGCCGAACAATGGAATCCGTACTTCAGCACTCGCGATCGCCGCCCGACTACCTTCAAGATTTTCGGCCAGTAAACATTCTCCTACCGCTGGACACTCTGTTGCCGCGTCTATCGAATAGAAGCTGTATCCGCGGAGGAACGTAAGCCGATTGCCATAGCCGAGGTACTCACTCGTAAACAAAGCCGAGTTCGGATCAGACGGATCAATCGTTGCAAAATAGTTGCCTACATGCGTTCCGCGGATTGCAAACGTAATCGGCTTTACAAACTTGTAGCGACGATAGTCCAGTACACCGCGGACGAACGTCTGTGATCCGATAAACGGCGTTGCCTGAATCCGATAACGACCACCTTGAATTGGCGAAGTAAATCCGAAGTTGGAGTAGTCTCCGACAAACGAAGCGCCACCACTGAAGAAGTAGAACGGATCCGGCGAGTCAACGCTTTCCTTCACGCGGGAAAACTCAAACGGAGGGACGTTTGATTGCGTAATTGTTTCCGTTTCGAAATCGAATCCGTAGCGGACAAATCCACCCTGGATGTCCAGCCGTCGTGTTGTCGAGAACGGATAAGAACCGCGGAGATCTGCGCTGTCGATGAAAATCCGGCGACGCTCCAGAACAATGCGCGTGGTCTGCCCATCATAGGTCCCGTACGAACCGCCAAGCAGATACGGTACGTGACCGACGCTTCCGCCGTAGTTAAACCGATTCTTCTGATTCAAGTACTGAACCTGGGCACCAATATCCTTGAAGGTGCCGTTTGCCTGAGCGACAACGGTAAGATTGTGATTCCCGAGCATGTCGCTGAAGAACAATCCGATTCCGCCACCAACGCCTGTCCCAAACGGACCGCCAACGGACACGCCAACCGACGGGGGCGCAACGTAATCCAAACGCAGGCGAGCGCTGTATTCCCTGACCTCATAGTCCTCAGGGTCCGGCAAGCCAGACAGCGGATCGTCGAGATAGTTGGAAACCAGGCCTGCAGTTAATGCTTGCTTAGGCGGCAGTACACCAGCGCCACTGGCGAACAAACCGGTATCGTCTATTAGAACACCTTGGGCTTCACTGGCTTCCATTGAGAAGATCGTGTAGCTGTTGTTCTGGAAGACCGAATAAGCCAATCGCCCGCTTTGTCCGGCGACTGAAAGCGCGGGGCTCAGGCTCGTGATGCCGCTGATGCCTGTCTGGACGTTGGTAACGCGATACGTCTGCTCGTTGTCGAGCGAATACCGGTAAATGTCTTTGAAGCCGTCGGGGTCGGCAGTGAAGTAGACACTTCGCCCGTCTGGCGAAAATTGGGGGTTGGCATGTATGGCGTCTTCAAACGGGACAATCGTGCGAATGTCACCCGACTCAATGTCCATAAAGCTGAGGCGCACGTTTGCATAATCCATCGTTTCGAAGTTGGTACCATCCGGTCCACGATCCGAGAGGAATGCGAGCGTTTTACTATCTGGTGACCATGCAGGCTGTAGGTCGCCGTAGCGATCGTTTGTCAGTTGTTTGACGCTGCCCGATTCGATGTTAAAGACGTAAAGGTCGCTGATCCCACCATCCATTCCAGAGAATGCAATCTGGTTTCCATCAGGAGACCAGGCAGGGTTGGACAAAGCACTGACGCCGTCAATCGCGATGCGACGTTCAATCTCGCCTGTGTTCCAGTCGAGTAGTGCAAGCTCGTTGTCGCCCTGTACAAAAGTGATGAAGGCAAACTGACGCCCATCGGGTGACCACGAACCCGACGAGTTGATGAAACGGATTGCGTCAAAGTGCGGGTCGGAGCCGGTTCCTTTTAGACTTCGAACAACCTTGCCCGTCTCGGCATCCGCAATAAAGAGATTGATATTGAAGAGGTCTTTCTCAGACAGGAAGGCGATCCATTTTCCATCCGGGCTGATCGCTGGCGCAATGTTCATGTCGCCCGCTGTCTCGGGAGAAACGATCTTGCGTCCTGCTGAGTCAGCTGGCGTCTTTCCTTCAACTAGTGGCAAGTAGGCTTCTTTGACAGCAGCAATCCACTCTTTTGAAAGGGAATCCGGCTTGATACCGAGCGTGTAAACGAACGCGGAATCGATGCCGATCCGTCCCCCTAATTTGTAGATGTTTGCAACAGCGGCGTCGCCGTACTTGCCACCGATGTAGGCCATGTACGCCTGACCATACCGGTACGGAAAATACTTATAGCCGTCGTTGAGTTGCTTGATCGTTGGAAGGTCATCGCGAATTGCTGCATCGCGAAGCCACATGGCTGTGTGCGAGTCGTTTCGTCCAACTGAAAGGTACTCGGCCGTTCCTTCGATGAGCCACAGCGGCATCATGCCGAGGGCAAACCGGTTGGTATCTTCTTTTGCCAGCCCAATGTCGTACTGAAAGGAGTGGACGAGTTCGTGACCCAGCACATGATCCGTCTCTTTATACAGGCCGGTTAGTGGCATGATTACGCGTTCCTTCAGCGATTCGGTCACACCGCCGGTGCCTTGTCCCAGAGTACCGCTGATCGCGTTTGTCTGCTGAAAATCCGCGTCGTTTGCATAGAAGATGATCGGTTTGCGCTCTTTGAACTCGCGGAGGAATGTCCGCGAATGTCGCTTGTACCAGCGCTCTGCCATTCGAGCAGCGTCTTTTACAGCTACCTCTTCTTCGTCGTAGAGATAAAATTCGAAATGCTCAGTTTCGAACTGATTGAACTCAAACTGATCGTACTGAACCTTATTCCGTCCGAAGTACTGGGCAGAAGCGGACGAAGGGGCCAGTAGTCCGATGAGCAGCGCTGCAAATACCAGCGTAAGCATCCTTCTGAACGGTGAACCATCATTCAATTTGATGCTCATAAATACACCGGGGTTATCTGTTTTCTTTTCGTTGGGCATTTGCTGGCTCCTGGACAAAATTGCTCGGCGACACCGATAACTAGAAGCGACCCCTTTGGGTCCCAATCGTGTGTGCCACACTCTTCGCAGCTATGCAAAGTTTCAAATCGAAATTTCCTGACTCCTTTTTCGACCTATTCTCCTTCTTCGGAGCGTCAGCGGTAGGCGCTCCGTACTGTGTGCTTTTTCGGCGGAAAGTGCTGTTTAATAGGACAAATCCCCGCAATAAGCAAACCATAATACTGTCCGAAAGGGGCCAGCTGCAGTTCTTGCACTACGAGTGGTCTTAATTCGAATCCGAATTGTGGTACGCCTAATTACCCTGCGAGTGAACGTCCTGTCTTTGTCCATAATCCTGGTCTCGATCCTGTCCTAAACTCAGGTTGCCCAACACCTGATTCTCGAATCCAGATTCGCGTTCTCGCGCTTCAAGGAGTGTGCTTCTGAAGCACACGCTTCAACTGCTCATGCCTCACGGATCATCCAGACTCGCAATCATTACTTGTTCAACCAGCTAGTACACGGGCAGATCCCATATCGACAACTGAGCCTCAAAACAGACGAAGGTCGTCTTTTATCGATTTGCCCCCCTAAAACCGGAATGTATTCCACCATTTGTGACGCATTTGATAGATCTGACTTCCT
>CBDTVC010000005.1:0-16938 GCA_965363925.1 uncultured bacterium
AAAGCGATCATGACATTTTCTATGTACGCCCAAGGCCGGAAGGCAGGCATCCGACTCACGTTGGCTTCCTTGTTCTTCGCTATTGCAGTTATGACGGGCTGTGAGTGGTCGACAGAGCAAACGTTCAATCAGTTGTCGGCGGGGTTTGATTCTGTTGATCGCGTATGGGTTGGACAGGACTTCTATGCAAACCGGTTGCAAGATTGGCGAATTTCCAAGGGCCGATTGGAAGCGATTCAGGGAAGCAACTCGAAGCCGATGCGTACGGCCCACGTGCTCACCCGATCAATCAACCAGACCGGCAGCAAAGCCGTCATCAGCGTGACGACCGGGCCCATTGAGCCCGGTGACCCAGGCCCGGGGCGCGCGGATACGTGGTCCGGTTTTCTGGTTGGCGCTGGTGGCGAAGCAGTTGACTACCGCATTTCGTCGCTCGTACATCACTGGCCGTCCGAAGATGGTGGGTTGATTGTTGGTGTCGATGGCTCTGGCCAGGTTATAGTCCGCGACAATGCGGGAGACCACGGTTATCGGCGGCCGATTCGTGAAATCCCTACGGAGAGCTGGACGCGGCTCAAACCGATGTTGCCGGGTGATTCCATTGCCGTCCACCTGTTGGCAACTGGCGTTCGAATAACGGGCAGGTTTACGAAATCCGATACCGGTTTTGATCTCGTCGTGACCGTCGTTCATCCGCACACAGGTCGCGAGGTGTCCAAGGCGATCTACCGTGATATTCCTGCGGATCGCGTCGACGGCAACATTGCGTTAGTGTCGCATACGAGTCCGCTAGGAGAAGGCCCCGGTTATTGGTTTGACGACCTTAGTGTTGCCGGTGACCTGATCGACCTGCACGAGGAACGCAGCTTTGGTCCCATTCTTGGCACTTTTCACACCCTGAGTAATGGGTTGTTGAAAATGACGGCGCAATTTGCACCGATTGGTCCGGACGATAACACTGTCGCGAATCTGGAGACGCAACACGGCGGGACCTGGACGAGGCTTGCCAGCTCGCCGATCGACCCACAGAGTTTTACGGCACACTTTCGGCAGGAAGCCTGGTCATCGAACGTCGACACGCCGTACCGAGTTGTGTACGAAGAGAAGATCGGAGACACATCTGAGACAAAGTTCTACGAAGGTGTCTTGCGAGTGCCTCCGGATGATGATACGTTCGTGTTAGCGGCAATGAATTGCCAGAACATTTCCGGTGGGGAAGGACAGTGGAATCACGATCACTTTTGGTACCCGCACGCCGAAATGTCGGCCGCTGTAATCAATCAGCAGCCGGACATGGTCTTTTTTGCCGGAGACCAGATCTACGAAGCTGGACTTGAAGGGATTGTCCGCGAGCCAGTCGACGAATCCATGCTCGACTACCTGAATCACTGGTACCGTTTTGTCTGGGCGTTCCGCGACGTTACCCGCGACATTCCTTCCGTGATTATTCCGGATGACCACGATGTCTACCATGGTAACGTTTGGGGTAACGACGGAGTTAAAGTTGAAGGAGAGTTCAGTCCACCGACCGACGCGGGCGGGTATTTGATGCCGACGGAGTGGGTGAACATGATGCACCGGACACAGGTTGCGCACTTGCCGGATCCGGTCGACCCCGAACCCTTGTCGAACGGCATCTCTGTCTATCACACACGAATGGAGTATGCCGGACTGAGTTTTGGCATTATTGCGGATCGCGCATTTAAGTCGCCACCAAAAGTCGTTGTGCCTGACGCAGAGGTCTGGAACGGCTGGCCGCAGGCTCGCCGATATGACGCACGCGATGCAGATGTCGAAGGTGCGGAACTGCTCGGAGAGCGCCAGATCAGCTTTCTGGATGAGTGGGCAAATGACTGGTCGTCCGATGCGTGGGTGAAGGTCGTTTTGTCACAAACCTTGTTTAGCAACCTCGCGACACTTCCGTCAGGTGCTGGCAGCGGAGCGGTGTTGCCATCGTTGTCCCACCCGCAGCCGGGGGAATATCCGGTGAACGACCGACTCGCGGATGATATGGATTCGAATGGCTGGCCCCAGTCAGGTCGAGACACGGCTTTGCGTGTGATGCGCAAGGGATTTGCCTTCCACATTGCAGGCGACCAGCACCTTGGAAGCTTTGTGCAATACGGGGTCGACGAGTTCGGTGATGCTGGCAACGCCTTTGTGGTGCCATCGATCGCAAATATTTGGCCACGCCGATGGTTTCCGCCTGAACCAGGGATGAATCGAAATCCGTATGAGCCGAGATATACGGGTGACTATTTTGATGGCTTTGGAAATCGGATGACCGTCAGGGCGGTGGCCAACCCGGTTCGAAGCGGACGTAAGCCTGAAGCGCTTTACGATCGATCGCCGGGGTACGGGATTATCCGCTTCTACAAAGAATCGCGGGATATCGAATCAGAGGCCTGGCCGAGATGGGCCGATCCGACGCTGGACCCAGAAGCTAAACAGTATGCAGGATGGCCGGTTACCGTTTCGATCACGAGTAACTATGGTCGTGAACCGGTTGCCCATCTTGCGACGCTTGTAGTCGACGGGCTGGATGATCCTGTGATCCAGGTACGCCGACAATCAGACAACGATATCATTTACACGCGTCGCATCAGGGGCAATTGGTTTCGGCCGCCGGTGTTCGATGCCAGGCAGCGCTACATAGTTCGGGTTGGCGATGGTCGATCTGAGAACGATGTGGTGCTGCGCGACCTTCGGCCGGTAGCCACGTCAGATTCAACGCTTCGAGTAACGTGGCCAGCGCATTGAGGGGCAGTGCCAGAGTGGTCAGACTTGCCCGAAAGAATATGCCGGATTGGCACGGAGTAGGAAAGGCGTTCGAGAGCGAGGGGAAGGGCGCGGGCTAATTGATCGCACGGGCCACGACAATTCCTTCGACCAGTCGATTTCCGAGAACGTAATCCCGAAGACTTTTAGTAATTGTAACTTCGCCACTTGCCGACGAGGCGTGCAAGAGGCCAACTGATCCGTCCGGGTTGCGGTACGCAAATCCGCTATGGGAAACATCAAGCCCGCGAGCGATGGTAGCGGTTGACACGATGTCGCCTGGCTTAATGAGTTCCAAGGCAGGTTTCATCTTACTCTGCGGAATGTAGAACTGAGGGACACCATTTAAGTGTTCCTCCATTGCAACAATCTCCTGATGCAGCGAGTCATTGGCTGCAAGACGCTTGTACAGTCGCCGATGGCGTGACATGATGTTGAGTTCTTTTGTCCGACGTTCTCCACCCAATTCTTCGGTTACATCACGGACAAACCCCATCTGCTGGTTATCGTAAATCCAGTCTGAGAAATAATGCAGCCTGCTCGCATATCCGTTTATTTCGCCACCTCGGTAACGGAGTTTCTGAAGCCGGTGCACAAATCCAGCGCCTGAATAATCATCTTGACTGATTCCGCTGGAAAGCGCCAGCACCGTTTCCATAAATAGTACACAGTCATACTTGCGAAAGGAAACGACGAGTTCTTCTGTCTCCGATTCGTCGAGCATACCGCCGACGTAGGTCGATCCGACAAACCGTTCACCAACCCATTGCACAACGCTGTCCAGCGGCATTGCACTGACTTGCCGTGCACGGGCAATACGCATGAGGTTTTCGAAAGTGACAACCTCTGAGGAGTCGATGTTGGGCAGCACATCGACAAGTGTTGACGGTTTTCGGACTGAAACGATTTCGGAAGGAGCAGACGGTCGCTCGACGGTCGCTCGGCCAGCAATCGAAAGGATGCTGGCTGTCCTGACGGCGGGGTAAACAGACTGGTCGAAGTCACCGTGGTAACAGCTCAGTCCGCCGGACATAAGTATTGTAATGACTGCAATGGATGCAGCGTGGGACAATTTGCGCATATCTCCTGTACCGAACGCAGGCACTCACATTCGGATTAGCGGATGCACCGTGTCGAATTTGCCGCATTCTTCAGCAAATCGATTATTCCGGCTACTTCAACCAACACGGTTTATCTGACGACTAGCAATCGGATCACGGACTCTTCCAGCGATCACTACTGGTAATACGTTCAAGAACCGCAAATTCGGAAAAAACAGGCACGTACAAAAGCGATTCTTCCAGAAATCGTGAAATCCGAGGTCCAATTGAGACGTCCACTGCGAATGCGCACAAATTATGCCGCCCCGCCACTCTGATAATAGGTCTTCCTGATCACCAGTGTCCTCTTTCGTGTCGTGCGCACCGTTATCGGTCTACGGGTCTTTTCCGCTGGCTAACCGCCGCTCTTCTTCGATTTCGGATGGATCCAGAACTCAATCAAACTTAACGCCCTCCGAACGCTGGGATGCATCCGTATAGTTCGCTAGATTTCTAGCATACCGGCCGCCTATGTCGCAGGCTTGCCGTAATAACACGTGATTCGCATCCTTTTCGGCCACATTTTCGTGCGCTGGCCGCTTGGACTGGCGTTTCGCATCCTTTGGGGCCCGCTCACGTAGCGCCGAATTGTCGGCGCATTGATGCTGGCTCAGTTGGGTTAGCGGCCAAGTATTCTCTTTTTTGGCGGCCCTGCCTCTCAACATTCGTTCACGGAAGAATATCCCCCATGCCCAAGCCATTCAGTAGACCAGGGACAGCATTTCTAGCTGTTCTGCTCACATGCATCATCGGCTTTCCCTCGACCAACGTAGTAGCTCAGTCGGCGGGCGCCGATGCGGACGGAATTGTTTCGGCTGGTCCGAATGAGTTTCGAGCGGTCTTTGTCGAAGATGCTCCACGAATTGACGGCAAGCTGGACGATGACGCGTGGAAAACGATCACCCCGATTACGGACTTCACGCAGATCTGGCCCGAAGATGGTTCGCCAGCGACAGAGCGTTCTGAAGTAAAGATCGCCTACGATCGCGACTATCTCTATTTCGCCTTCAAGTTCTACGACGACAACCCGGAGCTCATTCGCGCGAAAAATCTCGAGCGTGGTGGCCGTAATGATCGAGACGACCACGCGTACATCGCACTCGACACGTATCAGGACAAGCGTAACGCGTACCTCTTCGAAATGAATGCACTGGGTACCCAGGATGATGCTACGATTACGGATGAATCAATGACGATTGATTCGTTTTCGTGGGATGCTGTTTTTCTCAGTGAGACAGTAATTGATGAAGACGGCTGGTCGATGGAAGTGTCAATTCCGTTCAGGCAACTTCGCTTTCCGAAAGGCGACGAAGTTAGTATGGGGTTGATGATTTCCCGGATGGTGAATCGCAAAAACGAACGATCGATGTGGCCGCCGATTGGTCTGGAGTTTGGTTCAAGCTTCGGGGCATTGTCAGCGGTCTCGCAGTACGGAACGTTAACGGGTCTGAAAGACATTCGCCGTGGGAAGAACATAGAGATCAAGCCATACGTGATTGGCGGTGCGCAGAAAATTCGACCCGACCTTGCCGAAGAAGCAACGGAAAACGAGTTCACGAAAGACCTCGGCGTTGATTTTAAGTACGGCATCACTTCCAACCTGACCCTCGACCTTTCTGTCAATACCGACTTTGCCCAAGTTGAGGCGGATAACGTTCAGCTTAACCTGTCGCGCTTTAGCTTGTTCTTTCCCGAAAAACGCGAGTTCTTTTTAGAGCGATCAGGTTTGTTCGAACATGGAAATTCCCGTTCAACACAGACGTTCTTTTCGCGGCGGATTGGCTTTCGAGCTGATACTCTTCTGCAAACCCTTGTACCCGAAGACATTCTGGCCGGCGCTCGAATGACCGGGCAGGTGGGCCGATTTTCAATCGGTGTTTTGAACATCGAAACAGGTTCCAGGATGGGAGACTTGCTTGGCTCTCGATCAGCAAACAACACCGTCGCGAGGGTGCGTACAAACGTCCTGCAACGGGGTTCTGTTGGCGCCATCTTTACAAATATCCAACGTGGCGGGGACTATAACCGCGCTGTGGGCGTCGACGCAAATTATCGGTTCTGGAGTTCGAGCTCAGTCAACGCCTGGTACACAGGTGTACGCGATACCGATCCGATGCTGGACGACGCTGCGGGTCACGCCAGTGCCCAACTGCAGAATGATCTCGTAGGTGGCGGAGCGTCCTTTACAAGTGTTGGCACAAATTACCGGCCGGAATTGGGGTTTGTGAGACGACGTGACATGCGTGCGTATTCGGTTAATGGTCAATACTTGCCACTCGTCAATATTTCTTCGCTCCCCATGATTCGTCGGCTGAACTTTATGGGAGACTACTTCTACATTGAAGGACAGGACGGCGAGAAACAGTCTACAGGAATCGAGCTGCTGGCACGTGCGGAATTCAACCGTCGCGACAATATTCAAGTCGAGTTTGATCGCGAATTTGAACGACTCGAACGGCCGTTTTTCATTCGTTCTGATGCGGTAATTCCTACGGGTGACTATACGTTTAATACGATTGAGCTTAGCGGGCAGACGGATTCGAGTCGACGTCTGTTCTTTACGGGCGGTGCTTCAACCGGTCAGTTCTACAGTGGCAATCGTACAAACCTGAATGCCAACATCGGATTCCGGCAATCACAGCACTTAAACGTTGAGGCGGGCATTCGGCACTCGATCATTGATCTGCCAATTGCCAATGGAAAGTTTGACGCGACAACAGTGTCGATGTCGCTGCTTGGTGCGGTTAACCGCAAGCTGTTTGCAAAAGGCCTGATCCAGTACGACAACTTCTCACGTAACGTGCAGGCAAATATCCGTGTAGATTGGATTCACACGCCTGGCAGCGACCTCTTCTTTGTGTTCAATACGGGCTACCACTTCACCCAGGACGGTGAAAACCTTTTTGATCCGCGAGCGACGGCACTCTTGACCGACCGGGTGGGGATCGTGAAGCTGACCTACCTCGTCTTGCTATAGGCCCCAGGTTACGTACGGATAGTCGTGGAGTTCGATCGGGCTATCATGAACCCTGGGTTGGGGACGTTAAGTGTATCCGATCAGGATCGATGTACAGTGGCAACCATAATCGGTGAGCCAACTGGATTGGCAGATCGCATTAGCGTTAAGTCTTTCTTCAGGCAGTTGGCATACTCTTTGGTTCGATGCCCACCCACAGGACTAAGCGGAACGGGAATATTGTCTAACCGTCGCTATGCGTCTTCCGCCAGCACAACGCGCCCCTATGCCAATTCGAACTGTCTGCTCTGTCCTCTTGCTGATCCTCGTTGTGGTCAGTCCAGTGGACGTCTTTGGCCAGACCGCCCGGTTTACGGTAAGCGGCAACGTGCGTGATACCGATACGGGTGAATCGTTGCCCGGCGCCAATATTTATGCGCCGTCCCTTTCAAAAGGAGCGACCTCCAATACGTACGGATTCTTCAGTCTCACATTGCCCGTCGAGAGTGATTCGATTGCCATAATCGTTTCGTTTGTCGGTTACACTTCGTTTGCTGCATTGGTGCCCTCCAATCGCGATTCTGAACTAACGGTTTTGCTCCAGACAACGTCGGACATTCTGGCCGAGGTCGAGGTCACGGCAGAACGGGCTGAAGCAATTGAAGAATCTTCACGAATGAGTGTTGTGGAGATTCCGATAGAGCAAATCAAAGACATACCTGCGCTTCTCGGCGAGGTCGACATTATTAAGGCGCTGCAACTTCTGCCAGGGGTTCAATCGGGCAGCGAAGGTTCGAGTGGGCTCTACGTGCGTGGGGGTGGACCCGACCAGAACTTGATTCTATTGGACGGCGCTCCCGTGTACAATGCGTCACACCTTTTTGGATTCTTCTCCGTGTTTAATGCGGATGCCATCAGAAATGTGGAGCTAACCAAGGGCGGTTTCCCAGCGCGTTACGGTGGAAGACTTTCTTCAGTGCTGGACATATCGATGAAGGAAGGCAACCTGAATAAATTCACTGGAGAAGGGGCAATCGGCATTGTTGCGTCGCGTCTTACTCTTCAGGGGCCTATCAGCAGAGGCACAACATCGTTTCTGGTTTCTGGCCGCCGGACGTACATCGACGTGCTGGCACAACCGTTTATCAGACGGGAAAATCGAAACAACGACGAGGGTGATCCGGATGGTACTGGGGGATACTTCTTCTATGACTTGAACGCAAAAGTAAATCACATCTTTTCAAGCAAAGATCGGTTGTACCTAAGTTTTTACGGAGGTAGGGATAAGTTCTATTTCCGCGAGAAAGAAAGCCGAACGGATTTTGGTGTGAAGCTTGATCGCCGATTTGAATCGGGGCTGCAGTGGGGGAACGTCACTTCTACACTGCGATGGAATCACCTGTTTAGCAATACGCTGTTCAGCAATACAACCCTGACGTTTAGCGATTACGAATTTGACATCACGGGGAGTGAGGACGAAACGTTGACGGGGCCGTCAATAAGTGAGCGCAACTCGTTCTTGCTCAGGTATTTTTCTGGTATCCGTGATTACGGCGCCCGGATTGATTTTGACTTCGTTCCGTTACCCGAGCATTATATCCGATTTGGAGTTAATACAATAGCGCACCGATTTTCACCCGGCGCTGCTCAGTACAAGTCAGATGAGGTTGGTAGCGCACCGTCAGACACAACGTTTGCTCCATCAAATCCGATCAACGCGCTCGAATCAGCTGCATACGTTGAAGACGACTGGTCGCTAAGTGCCCGCGTAAAAATCAACGCAGGATTACACGCCTCGATGTTTAACGTGGAAGGGGAGACCTACGGTTCACTTCAACCGCGTTTGTCAGCGCGTATTTATGCCACAGCGGATTGGTCGGTCAAGGCATCGGTCGCGTCAATGGCCCAGTACATTCATCTGCTGACGAACTCCGGAATTGGGCTGCCAACCGACCTGTGGTTGCCAGCAACGGATCGTGTGCGACCGCAGCGCGCCTGGCAGGGAGCGCTGGGCATTGCGCATACGTTTCAGGAAAAAAACGTCGAGCTTAGTATCGAAGGGTACTACAAGTCGATGCGAAATCTCATCGACTACAAGCCCGGGGCGAATTTCATTGGTTTGGATAGTGATTGGCAAGACAAGGTAGAGTCCGGTGACGGCCGAGCCTACGGAACTGAATTGCTGCTTCGCAAAACGGCAGGGGCGGCGAAGGGGTGGATCGGATACACACTATCATGGTCTGATCGGCAATTTCCCGGCTTGAATGACGGGAGACGTTATCCGTACCGTTACGATCGCCGCCACGACATCAGTGTTGTGCTTACATATCCGCTAGGACCTGGTGTGACACTTGGTACAACCTGGGTGTTTGGTACAGGTAACGCGATCACCCTCCCAAACGGCGTGGTGCCGACAGTTGAGCCTCTGGTTTCTCCACTCGACGGGCTGCTGCTGGATATGTTTGGTTATGGCTCAGGCTTTGTATACGGCGATCGCAATGCAAGTCGGTTGCGATCGTACCATCGACTTGACGTCGGGCTCAACTTTGTAAAACAGAAACGTTGGGGTGAGCGCACAATCAGCATTGGTGCCTACAATACCTACAATCGCAAAAACCCGTTCTATGTCTATCTGTCAGAGGATTTCGATTTTGAACCATCAACCCAGACACTCCGCACAGATCGGAAGCTGAAACAAGTAACTCTGTTTCCGATAATCCCATCACTCAGTTATCGGTTTTCTTTTTGAGAATGAGAATGTATTCAAAACGACAGGACGGGCGCTTGACCTGCATACGACTTCTAAATGAAGTGCGTAGCGGATTTGTGTGGCGTTCAGGTTCTCGTACGGTCTTGCACATAGTCATTGTCTTGGCGTTGACTATGTCCGGATGTGAGGCTGTGATAGATGCCGAGTTCCCGGAATACACGCCCGAGTTGGCTGTCTATTCCTTTGTGAGTCCGGGTTCGCCGATATACGTATCCGTGTTTCGGACGCAAGATATTCGGTCAAGCAGTTCCGAATTATTTGAAACCGTTGCGGGCGCCAATGTGGAAATCTGGCAGGGGTCCGCATTGCGGGCAACTGCTATCTTGAGCGACAGCCCGTTTAATGGCGAGGCTGACTCCTATTATCGTGCAGATTGGGTCGATTCGATCGTAACAGACGAGCCAATCACGCTGCGAGTCTCGGTCGCGGGTCTGCCGTCTGTTGTTTCGACCGTCGCAATGCCTGAGTCAGTGCCGTTTACTTTTCTGTCTGCAACGGTCGTTGACGAACAAGACGAATTTGGCGGCGGGAACTCCAGACTGGTTACCGCCAGGTTTCGGATACAAGATCAGATCGGATCTAATTCTTTCTATCTCATTGTTCGCAATCCGGAGGCCGGACCCACTGACAGTTTTATCGACAATAGTTTCTCGATTTCGGATGCACCGTTTCGGGAGACGGAGGTCGGGGACTCCGAAGATTATGTTGTCCGCTATTACTTTACGGATACGACATTTACAGATGGCCCGGTTTCGTTCTCCGTGAAGTATCGCGACAACGACGCCGGTGGCGATCTCTTCGAATTGTACAGCGTGAGCCGGTCGTACTACGAGTATGAGCGCACTCGGCGGGTGCAGTCAGACTCTGATGATAACCCGTTTGCCGAACCAGCACCAATCTACTCGAACATCGAGGGCGGACAAGGTGTTTGGGCGACGACGAGTGTGCCAGCGGTCGCTCGGGTTAGCTCTAGTGTCTCGGGGCAGTGAGGTAAAGGTTAAAAAGCTTCGGACTAGCCCAACTATTGTACGGCCTCTTCGAGAAACGCCAGTACCGCTTCCCAGTTGAGATCGACGTTGCCGTCGACGCGGCTTGAGACCAACACCGACGAACCGTGTGTTCCATCCTTGGCTTCGTACGTCTGATGCCCGCTTGCCTTGACCAGCTCGAATTGCGCTAGCCACTGGTCCTGGTGTCCTTTAAGAATCCGAAGACCAATCGGCTGGCGGCCGGCCAGCCCACACCCACCCGATGTAGTCAACCATCGGTGGACTGCCACCAAGTTGTCGAATCAGTGTGTTGATTTGTCCGCGGTGGTACTGCGTGTGTAAAGCAACTTGCAGGAGCGTTTCGCCGAGGCTTGTAACTTCTGGTTCACGTCCGAGTTGACGAGCGAAGAACTTGGCCCACGGGACCGGCGTCGGTTTGGAGAGGTCTCCTTCGCTAAGGTCGTGCAATAACGTAGCGACTTTCGTGTAGAACCCAATCGCCTCACTACGGATTTCGTCCGTGTCGTCGACGTCTTTTGCCTTTCGCAATTTAAAATCATCACCACGCCAGACGCCGAGAAACGCAAGTTGGGTGAAGTGGATATGGAAGAGGCGGGTGCGGAGTTCGTCCTGATGCTCGTCCGATTCCGTTTCGGGCAAATTTGCCCATACGGCAGAGTCCGCCCATTCCATGTGTTTGTAGAGGTCTTGCAGTGTGTTGAGCATGTGTTCAAGTGCCTGCAGGCAGGTAGGCTTCCAGAGCTAACTAAACTGATTGATAAATGATACTGAATGGTCGACAGTTCAGTAGCCCGCTGGCGCGCGATCTCGGCAACGATCGTTTTGCTTGGGGCAGTTTTTGCGTGCCGCTCGAAAAAAGATTGCTGATCGTGATCCATTTTGTCACGATTTATCGTCTATATAGATGGCAACTCGGGAAGTGTGGGCGGACTGGTTTGGCCTTTTGGTCGATCTAGTGCGCCCACGCTTGTTTTTGGCTGAGGTGTTCGGGCGGTTTAGTCGCCTGGAGGGAGCCGATATGCCATGGTAGTTTGCATGCTGTGGCTTTCATGCTGTGGCTTTCATGCTGTGGCGTTCTGGCTGCGGCTTTCTGCCTGTGCCTTTCCGGTCTTGGGCGACGGCCACTGGCCATTGTGGTTGGCGTTGCGTAACCGATCATGAAATAGCAGCAATCCTTGTGACCATGCTTGCAAACTTACCTTTGGTTCGGGTCGGGCCTAATTCTTAGCTTTTTGGCGGGGTTAGTGGGAATAAGCCGCCCCGGGCAGAAAGCGAATCTGCGGCAGGTCAGTAGTGGTCGTCGGTCGGGTCGACGTCCGGACTTACTTCCTGATTAATTAGGCAATACCGAGTGATAAACGGCCTCGTACTGCTGCACGATTTTGCTCCAGGAGAAGTCTTGGACGCGTACGAGCCCTTTCTCGACATACGAACCGCGAAGCGAGTCGTTTTCGATGAGTTCAACAATGGATTCTCCGAGCTTGTCGTCCTCCGGCAGGAGTCCGCTGTCACCATTCTGTAAGACTTCAATCGACCCCGGATTTGGGCTTGCGACTACGGCCGTGCCTGCTCCCATCGCTTCGATGTACGGGACGCCGAATCCTTCGTACGTGCTTGGCAGGCAGAAAACCCACGCCTGTTGGTAGAGGCTCGTCAATTTTTCAAGCGACACTCGGCCGTGATTAACCACGCCTTCGCCATCCAGCGGCAGGTCCGATACAGTCCAGAGTTCGACGTTGGGAACGCGCGGACGAATTACATCCGCAAAAACAGACGCCAGCAGTTTGCCACGCTTTCTACCCTCCAAGGCGCCTACAAACAAAACCGCAGGAGTGGCAGACTTTGTCCCCGGGATAAAGTTTGTCGTGTCAACACCGCACGGAATAACCGTCGCGATTGAATTGATGCGGCTCTTTGTTGTAGCGGATATCCCAACACAGGTATCTGCTACCACCGCCCCGGACCGTTCAAGGCGTGCCATTACCGACTGGTAGAGTTTGCGTTTAAGACTGGTCGATGACGTCGCCTCGTCCTGCGCCGAACCATGGAACGTGCGCACCTGCGGGTGAACGTTGCGCATCAGGTAGTTGTCTCCGTGCGTGTGAACAACGTCAAACGAAGAGAAGTCGGCTCGCGCAAGCGCTCCGGCAAACTCGAACGACTGTAATCGTTTTGGAAAGCGCCTCGGTCCCAGTTGATGGACTTTGTACTGGCACTCGTCGTACGTCGGACTGAACGTGAACATCGTTACGTCGTGGCCATGGTCAACAAGCGCGTTGGCCATGTAGTGTGCTTGGTACGCAACGCCTCCCTTGGTTTCATTCGGGAGGTCGACGTGGGTCATTGCGATTTTCATCGTTCAGCGGGGCGGGCATGCGGCGAATGGTGGATAGGAAGATAGGAAGATTGGAGGAGAGGAGGATGGGAGGATTGGGGTGCTGGATGCGACCTGGGTCGTTCGCGTCAAATAGTTGGCGTCGGGCTTAAACCTTCCGGTGGCGAGTCCGATACTATAAGTAGCGCCGGGAGCTGCAGCGAATGGCGTTTACGAGGCTGACTTTACTACAACACCAGATATACCGTCGGGCAACCGGATCTACAAGAAGCCGGGTTCTGTCACGACTAACGGACGCGAGTCCTATCTAACCTTACGCTAGGCAAAGCGTGTCTCGTACCCAAGGCTCGATGCTTTTGTATCGGGCCTTTTTTTGTTGTGTACAAATTGTCTGCTGCGTTGGGAATCATTCAATTCTTTCCAACGCTCGAAGAGAGGGACGACTAGAAAGTCTTGTTCTATTCGTCCTTCGTCGCATCATTTTCGTTGTCGCGGTACCATCGGGCGTAGTGGTGCTTTGCCCAGGTACGATCGACATATCCCGAAATCATTCCCTGCATTCCGACACGCGTGTCCCGGTTGATCGTAGCCATAAAGACGTGGCCGACAACAAACGGCGTTGCGATAGCGGCCATCATCGCGTGAAAGATCCATGCAAGCCAGTTGGCGTCCGTAAACCACATCAGTAGCCCCGTAATGATGTAGAGCGGATACGTGGTCATTAGCAACATGAAGTTCAGTTTTTCTGCTGCGTTGAACTTGCCCTGCTCCGGTAAGCGAATCCGTTTTGAAACTGTGGCAAGTACCATTCTTCCCAACCATCGGATATCACTCAGTGTCCAGATCCATGCCTGCTTCACATTGCCGAAGTGCGTTCCAACGTCTCGCGCGCCTCGGATCACTGCTATCGGCGGCAACACGATAAACGCTATCCCTGCGATCCGGTGGATCCACGACAACACGCTTCGGTAGGGACGGAGCGGCATTGGGTTATAGGCGAAGACGAGCACCAGTGCGGTGATCCAACAGATGAGAAACGGGATTGCGATCGCCCAGTGAAGTGTTCGTTCAGAGGACTTGAAACGGAGAATCTTATCAGGTCCCGCGGGAGCGTCAGTCCCGTTCGAAGCGGTTGCGTCGGTAGTCTCCGAATCGCGGATTGCAGGATCGCCATGGTTTTGATTCATTTAGTCGTTGATTCGTTCAGTCATTTCACTGACGTTAAAACCCAAACCGCCTGCCTTATGGTTCTATCGAATATCCTTTGCAAAGGCGTTGTACGTTTCGGCCGAGAATGGGGCGTAGGCTAAAGATCGTTCAACAATCTGAAAGCATCTTACTTGATATCGGCAAACACCCGATCAAAGAGGACCAAGCATTCCCTGATGGCGACGTGGGGAATATCCTCACGGAATCCGATCCTGTGTCGGTTGTTCAATAGGAGGTAGATGCACAGTAGCTGGTGATTGAGAAAACAGGCAAATTGAGGGCATGTTCTAGTCGAGCGTTCCGAAGGTGCCCTGCATGAAGAATCGGTTTAAGCTTACAGCATTCCTGCTGTGTAGCCGCCCCACCTTGCTTTAAGCAAATCGTATGATACGCTACACTCAGTGCACACGTGCAACGGATAGGCCTCTGTTAACGGCGTGCCTCTTAATCCAAGCTTCAACTTGCGAGGTATACCATGACAATGATCGTCAAACATTCCGACCTCCTGACACGCGATATGCTTACCACGTTGCTAGACGCCACCGGCGGCCCGCACGTCTCGATCTATATGCCGACCCACCGGGAATGGTCGGCCGTTGAGCGCGATCCGATCCTGTTGAAGAATCAAATTCGAGAGGCAACCGATAAACTCATCGAAAGCGGAATGCGGTCACCGACCGCGATCGAGTTCATGAGCGAAGCGGAACACTTGGTGGAGAGGGAGAACTTCTGGCAATACCAGAGTGATGGCTTGGCATTGTTCATTGCTCAGAATCAATTCAAGTATTTCCGGCTTCCGCTCAAGCTTGATAAGTTGGTTGTTGTCGGGCAGCGCTACTACGTTAAGCCGCTGTTTGAGTTGTTTGCGGACGATGGATGCTTTTATGTTCTTTCGCTTTCGGAAAAGGACGTGCGGCTTTATCAGGGCACTGCGAATAGCATTCGAGAAATAGAGCTTGTCGATACGGCTACAAATCTGGATGATGCGCTTGGCCTGGATGACAACCCGGATCGTATCTCTGGATTCCATTCCGGCGCTCCAGAAAGACAAGGGAGTCAAAAACAGACGATCGCTCACGGCCACGGGACTGCTCGGGATGGATCGATCAAGAAGAAATTGATGTTCCGTTTTGTGAATGAACTTGAGCCAGCAGTGCGGCGGGTACTTCAGCACGAAAATGCACCACTCGTTTTGGCTGGCTTATCCACCGTCCGTTCGATGTATGCGGATGCAAACCACTATCCTCATTTGATTGAGGCTGGTATTGATGTTAATCCGCAATCGCTGACCGACGTGGAGCTACATCAGCGTGCCTTTTCTCTGGTGCAACCATTGTTCGCTCGCGCACGTCAACAGGCCGAAGAAGCGTTCGGGAATTGCGACGGCGCGGGAGCAATGCACGTGGCCGCAGATATCGAGAGTGTGCTTAGTGCGGCTTACCAGCATCGAGTTGCGAAGTTGTTCTTGCCACGTGGTTCATATTTGTGGGGTCGGTTTGACGCTGTAAATGGCTCCGTCCAGGTGCATCCGAACCAGCGCGAAGGTGACCTCGAGTTATTGGATCTGGCGGCTGCGTACACCCTGCAAGGTAATGGCGAAGTGTTCACTGTTGCCCCCGGTGAGATGCCCGAAGAAGCCAATGTTGCGGCACTGCTCAGGTACTAAATTGTAAGGAGCTGCAAAGGTGCCTCGTTCGCTTTGATTCAGATTTTTGATCCAAAACGAGCAGCAAGAAATGAAAATTCCATCTTCTAACGATTCGCTCAAGAATCGGCGATTTAATCCGTTGCTGTTTGCGGTTGTCGCACTCCTGTTTGTTGGCATAAGCGGTTGTGCCCCTGGCGCAAATACCGCTGCCATTACGAATGTGCCCGAACCAGCAGGCTTCCTGCTTGGGCTCTGGCACGGTCTCATCGTGATTATCACGTTTATCGTTTCACTGTTCACCGACTCGGTAAACGTTTACGAGGTCCAGAACAATGGCACGTTCTACAATCTTGGCTTTGTGATTGGGCTCACGATCAGTCTCGGTGGTAGTGGTAAGAGTGCCAGTCGCAGGCGGGCGGATTGATGTAACCGCCAGTCGTCGAAGGACAAAATGCGACAAGATCTAACCCTGGCGAGTATCCAGGGGCTTATGGTTTTGTGTCCTGCGGTCCGTGACTCAACAGTCCGTTCCATGGATCGATCAGGACACTGTCGGCTGCCACGTAAATGAAGTCGCCAAATTCGCAGTAGTCATCGTTTGAGGCGTTCGCCGCCAGATTAAGATAGACGAACGGTGGTGCCGAATAAGTGGGAGCATGAGTCAATACGTCGGGAGCATGCCGGAACACCTGGCCTTTTTAGGCCATATTGGTACAATAAGTTTATTTCGGACTTCAAATGTTGCCCATATTGGACTTGGCGTGCTCCCGTAGTTACTGATGTGCGCCCCGAGAGCGAGTGCATGCTCCCAGCCTGTGATCCATCGGCGAAACGTGCTGTGAGCTAAAATCCGCCATCCGCCAAGCCTTGTCGTTGGAGCTTCACGGTGAGTTCGTAGCTCGAATCTGGCAACACGATGTTTGCCAGACCAGTTTGCGTTAGGCTACCACATGGGTCAGTGAGCGGATTAAAGTCGTGACAGGCTTGACACGTTGGCTCGCCGAAGCCACCCGTGTGGCCGGGTGGCGGGCTGCGTGGTATGGCATTGGAAACTTCGCAATGTCGCCGGTAGCTGGATCTAACCGGCCGATCTAGCCTTGACGGTTTCCGACAAACCACACCATCCCGTCTG
>CBDTVC010000006.1:0-16663 GCA_965363925.1 uncultured bacterium
TTCAGGGATGCGGCGATTGAGTTTCCACTTCGAGTGGCTTTCTGTTTCGCTCTAAATTCTGTTTCGCTTCAAATTCTGTTCGCTTCAAATTTTAATGCGTTTTAGTTGCGGCTGCCTCGGGATGCGTGTGCCGCTGCAGGATGTCTTGACCATGAATGACTTGTTGTTGCGCCGATCTACCATACGCAGCGGACGTTTTTACGTCCTTTGTATCATCTTCTTGTTGACGGTGGGGTTCAGCCACGTTGCCGCAGCACAGGAAGTTCAGTCGATTCCGGACGCTGAGTCAGAGTTTGCTGTCGGGATCACGGCCTTTGAGGCCGGCGACTTTGAAACTGCCTATCAATCGTTCAGGCGCGTAGTAGATTCGTTTGAGTTAAATCGCAAAACAACCGCTGCTCGACTGATGGCGGGGAAGTCTTTATATCGGACGGGCCAATACGATCGGGCAATTGATGCCCTGCAGCGTTTTCTCAAGGCGTTTCCCGGTACGCGGTATGAGCGGTCTGCCCGCACAACGATCCGGTTTGCAGAAGAAGGATTGGCTCACATCGCGGAGCTGAATCGAGTTAAACAGATCGGCGTCCTTCTACCAACGTCGGCAGATGATATTTCGCTCACCCAATCGTTGTTCAACGGCTTTCGGATCGCGATTGATCAGCACAACGAAGTTGGGGAAGGGCGTAATCCGATCAGGATGGTGTTTGCCCCGAGTACGGGCCCAATGGAACAAGCGTTTCAAGATTTCGAAGATGCAGGTGTAACCGCCGTCTTCGGGCCGCTCTACAGTCGGGAAGCAATACAGGCAGCCGAACTCGCAGAGAGTAGGGGCATGGTGATGTTGACGCCGTTGGCCACAGACGAAGAAGTTTCGGAAGGTAAGCGGTTTGTTTTCCAGGGAAATCCGACCCTCACCGTCAGAGGGAAACTGATGGCGCGATTTGCAATCGAGAGCCTCAGCATGACCGACTTTGGCATTCTCGCCGAGTACAACAATTCGCTTTCGGAGCGAATGGCAGAGGGGTTTCAGGACGAAGTTGAGCGACTGGGTGGTGAGATGCGTTTCGTGAAGATGATCAACGGTACGGCCGGCTGGTTCAAGCTCGCGAACCAGATGAAAGACGACTCACTCGCCGGATTAGACGCGATCTATTTGCCGATCACGGGAGGTCAGGCCCCGTCGTTGATCAAGGCAGCCCTGGACAACATTGATCAGCTTGAACTACCGATCAAATTACTCGGTAATAAAGAGTGGGACGATCTCCCTAGCCGGACCCAGCCGAGCAAGTATTCTGCGACGTATACAAACGACTACCGCGTTACAACCAGTCCGCTAGTCGCTGCGTTTCAATCTCGTTATGAGGAATTGGCTGGCGAGCCACCCGGCCAGCTTGCGTTCATTGGTTACGATATGGGGCAATATCTTTCCCATCTCATCACTCTGGAGGAAGGCCCTCTGGTTGAACAAATCCGGAATGCACCGTTGTATCAAGGCATTTCCGTTAAAGTGCTTTTTGGTGGAGGAAGCGTCAACCAGGCCATGTTCTATCAGCGCTATAGAAACGGCCAAATCGAATTGCTTCGTTGACACGAGTCTGTTCTTGTGTCATCCCGATGTACGAATACGGAGCTGGGGATCGTTTACCCAACTACGCCGTTTCTCCCCTGTTCAGAACCACACACCCCGTATTTCATGTATCTGATTCGACTCGCACTTGTTTTAACTCTAATCGGGCTTTCGGGCTGTAGCGGTAGTGGCCGCCTGCGCTACGATACGCCGGAAGAGGCCTTCGACAAGGGCAAAGAATATTTTGACACCGAGAAGTACTCCCGAGCAGTGGAGTATTTTCAGGGCACGTTTGATTTTGGTCGAACGCACGCATACGCAGCTGACGCACAGTTCCTGATGGCTCGCTCGTATCATCTGAAAGGTGATTACCTGTTGGCAGCGAATGAGTATCAACGATTTATGCAGCTCTACCGTGCTGACCCTCGAGTAGAAGAGGCTGAATTCGAGTATGCGATGACGCTTTACGAACGGGCTCCGAAATACGAACGAGACCAAACGGATACACGGCGAGCCGTCGACCAGTTTCAAGTGTTTATTGATCGGTATCCGACAAGTGAACGCGTAGCAACGGCTGATTCTCTGATTCGGATACAGCGGGAAAAGCTGGCACTCAAACAGTTCGAGGGAGCGAAGCTTTATGAGAAGCGCGAACTCTTCGAGGCCGCAGCGCTCACATTTGACAGCGTGTTTGATCGTTATCCCGATACCTCCTGGAGTGACGACGCGCTGCTTGGGTCAATTCGAAACCTGATCCAATTCTCAAGAGTGAGTGTCGATTACAAGCGCGGAGAAAGGTATCAGGAGGCATATGAACATTACCAGACGCTCGTTCAGATTTTCCCGGATAGCCCTGTCACCGCCGAAGCAAAACGACTGATTGAAGAAAACGCGTCTCTCGCCAGTGAGTAGCACCGAACAAATCGGCGTGTTTGGTGGCTCGTTTAATCCGCCCCACGTTGGGCACTTAATTGTCGCAGAAGCGGCCCGGGTTCAACTGGGCCTCGACCGGGTATTGTGGGTGCCCAACAACGTTCCGCCGCACAAAGATCTCGACGGTGGAGCCACCAATGCAGACCGGGAAGCAATGGTTAAGGCCACTATTGATGGCAACCCGTATTTCGAGCTCTCGGAAATTGAGTTGAATCGCAAAGGGTTGTCGTTCATGGTGGACACCCTCGATGAACTCAGCGCCGAATACCCAAGCGCTTCGCTATGGCTCATCATTGGCATGGACAGTCTCGTTTCGTTTGGCCGCTGGAGAAATCCAGACCAGATCGTGGACTTAGCGAAGCTCGCTGTATATCCGCGTACAGGCTTTAGTCTTGAGGATGCCGATTCATCGTACCGCGCAGCCGCGACATTATTGGACGCGCCAATAGTTGATGTTTCGAGTACCAAAATCAGAGCTCGCGTTCGCGGTGGAAGTGTTAACCGGTATGAGATGCCGCAATCGGTGTTTCACTTTCTCAGCGATCAAAACCTGTACGCCAACGAAGCGAGGTCGCGTTAATGTTCGGCAATCGCCCCTTCTCGCATTGGCCTACGGCTGTAGCATCAGCATTTGCGTTTGCCATCCTTTTCGAGCTGGTGTACATCGTTTCGATGACACTGATAGGTGATGACTTTGCCATCGGCACAGATTCGATCGTTTTTGGCGTCGTCGCTTTTCTCGGATACCTGGTGGTCGTTGCGTTTGTCCGAAGAACCGAAGGTGTCAATACCAGCGACGTGGATCAACCGTAGCGACCCTCGATGTAATCTGCCGTCTCTTTCAAGCCCGGTGTAATGAACATCCGTTCGGTTTCGGTATGCTCGATCATCTTGCCGAGCAACATAAACGCGCACTCATCACTCGCTCGCCGCGCCTGCGCCATGTTGTGTGTTACGATGAGAATGGTGTATTCGCCACGTAACTGCCAGAGGAGTTCTTCAACTGCTGCAGTGGCTTCAGGGTCGAGCGCAGAGCAAGGCTCGTCCATGAGAATTACGGTCGGCTTTACAGGTAGTAGTCGCGCAATGCAGAGCTTCTGCTGGGCTTCTAGTGACAGTCCTGTTGCCTTGATTGAGAGACGGTCTTTGAACTCGTCCCACATCATGACTTTCCGCAAGGCCTCTTCGACAATGTCGTCTTCCACCGACTTGTTCGATCGCTTTCCGGCGTCCGGCGTATGCAGACGGTAGCCAAACAGGACGTTGTCGCGGATAGATAGCGGGAATGGATTTGGCCGCTGAAATACCATGCCGACGTCTTTTCGCAGTTGCGGCATTGATACGTCGTCGTCGTAGATGTTCTTGTCCAGTACCTCGACGGTTCCTTCTGTGCGCACATAGCCAAGACGTTCGTTGATGCGGTTAATCGATCGAAGCAGGGTCGACTTTCCACATCCTGAAGGACCAATCAATGCCGTAATCAGGCCACGCTTGACGTCGAAGTCAACGTCAAATAACGCCTGGAAGTCGCCGTACCACAAATTGAGGTCGCGCGTACGGATCGCCAATTTGGTATCCGTGGCAGAAGTGGCGGAGGTCAGGTTTGTTTCCATTATCCGAATCGACCCTCGATGTAGTCCTTTGTCCTTGAATCTTTCTGCTGGCCGGTGAACAACGCATCTGTATCGCCGATCTCAACGACCTCGCCGTTGAGAAAAAACGCGGTTCGATCTGCAAGTCTTTGTGCCTGTTGCACGAGGTTGGTGACGAGAATAATCGAAACCTCTTGTCTCAATTCCTTCAGAACGTCTTCAATTCTCATTGTCGTCACCGGATCTACGGCAATTGAGAATTCGTCAAGCATCAGCAATTTCGGATCCTGTGACAGTGCTCGCGCGATCGTGAGCCGCTGTTGCTGCCCGCCAGACAAAAGACTCCCCAGCGACTTAAGCCGATCTTTGACCTCATCCCACAATGCAGCACGCGTGAGACAGCGCTCGACGATGTCGTCAATTTTTGATTTCCCCTTCACCCCTGACAAACGTGGTGCCAGGGCGACGTTGTCATACACGGAGAGGGGAAGCCCAACTGGAAGTGGAAAAACGACACCGATCATGCGCCGCAGGGCGAACACATTGCGCCAGTCCTTGACGTCGCGCCCCAGAAAATCAATTCCACCGCTAACGCTCATCCCGGAAGTAACAATGTCCATCCGGTTGATCGCTTTTAGCAATGACGTCTTGCCGCTGTTCGCCGGACCAATGATTCCGAAAATCTCGTTGTCACGCACCTCGAACGTAGCATTTCTCAAGGCAGACTTCTTTCCGTAACTGATCGACAAATTGTCGACGCGGAGTACGGAAGGCTGAGTATCCGTGTTGGCAGTGCTGATTGTTTTAGACATAGACCGAACTTGACCTACCACTTCTTCTTGTTTCGCAGATAAGTCCGGAAACCAATAGACAAGGTGTTCATGATCAACACGATGAGGATCAAGAGTAGAGCAACTCCATACGGAAGGTTTTCCGGGACATCCGGAACCTGAGTTGACAACGTGTACAGATGTAAGGAGAGCGCCATTGTTTGGTCAAAAACGCTCTCGGGCAAGAAGGGTACAAAGAATACCGCACCTGTAAACATGATGGGCGCCGTTTCGCCTGCCGTCCGGGAAACTTCCAGAATCACGCCTGTCAGAATGCCGCTGATTGCGTTTGGAAGGACAACGGTCCAGATTGTCTGCCACTTCGTAGCACCGAGGCTCCAGCAAGCTTCCCTAAACTCGTGCGGCACTGATTGAAGTGATTCCCTCGTCGCGACGATTACGACGGGCAAGGTCATGATTGCCAGCGTGAGACTCGCAGAGAGAATGCTTGTGCCAAATCCAAAAAAGATTACGAATGCACCCACGCCGAAGAGGGCGTGTACAATCGATGGCACGCCAGCCAGGTTGATGATCGCCAGATTAATGGCTCGCGTTAACCAATTATCCTTGGCGTATTCAGAAAGGTATATCGCCGCGGCAATGCCAAGAGGTACCGAAAACAATAGCGCAACAACAACCAGTAAGATTGTCCCAAGTAGCGCCGGGTAGATTCCACCGGCCGTCATCCCATTGGTTGGAAATTCAGTCAGGAACGCCCATGAAAGGACGGGTCCGCCTTTGATGATCATCAATGCGAGGATAATCAGTACTGGCAGAATGAGTAAGATCGCCATCGACAGAAACAGAACTCTGAAGCGATTCTGAATCTTCTTGTTGCGGGCGTCCAGTGTGGTAGCTTGAAACATTTACGATTTCTTTCGGAATCCGCGAACGAGTATGTCGGCAGATAGATTGATCACAAACGTGACGAGGAAAAGAAAGATACCCAGTGTAAATAGTGCACCGTAGTGGTCCGAGCCGACTGCAGTTTCTCCGAGTTCGGCTGCAATCGTTGCAGTCAGCGCACGGGCAGAATCGAATACGCTACCTGGCATATTAATCGCGTGACCACTTGCCAGCAGAACGGCCATGGTTTCTCCGAAACCTCGCCCAACTCCAAGCAGAACCGCAGAAACGAGGCCGTTCTTCGCAGCAGGGACTACGACCTTGAAAATGACTTGCCAGCGCGTGGCACCCATCGCTTCGGCGGCTTGACGAAACCCATCCGGCACTGCCTTCAATGCATCCTCGGCGATCGTAGTCATGATCGGAGCGGCCATCAAGCCCAGGATGACTCCCGCATTCAATACATTCAGTCCGACAGGCACGTCAAATAACTTGATGATCACGCCGTTCATTATGCTGAGCCCGATAAATCCCCAAACAATAGACGGAATCGCAGCAAGCATCTCAACCAAAATCTTGAGCGTTTCGCGGGTCCTTCCAGTCGCAAATTCAGCGATGTAGATCGCCGTTCCGATTGAGAATGGGATGGCCACGATCATCGCCACGCCCGTGATGCTGGCAGTGCCAGCAATGAGCGCAAGTGCGCCGTACGTCTTGTTGCTGGTAGACGTTGGATTCCACCGAATAGAAGTAAAGAACTCGACGAAGTCAAATCTGCCAACAATGAACCCCATCCCTTCCTTCGTTATGAAGACGAAGATCCCGACGATGAAGATGATTGCGGACAGGCCACCGAGCGTCACTATGCCGCCGACGAACTTGTCGATAAACCAAGCGCGATCTCGTCGGTCGATATCGACCAAATCGCGAGGAATCGAGCGATCCAGAGAGTCACTCAAAGGCTGCTTCCTCTCAATTTTTCCATCAGCGTCGTAATCTTGGTACTGAGTTCGCGATGAATTTCAACAAAGCGCGCACTCTTATCAGCGGCAGACATTTCCGACGTGGGAAGGCCAGGGAGAGTCCACGTAAACGCCATCGCGTGGATCGGACGTTCTGCAAGGTAGTTGTCGACACCTCCCTCAAGGCTGACGATAACGTGGTACTTATCAAGTTCTGCCCGATCCGTTGAAATCGGTGATGGTACGTACCGGTCAACTCCGTGTCCCCGATCCGACATAAACTGCACAAAGGCAGGATCGTTTTTGGCGGCCGGACTTAGTCCCGCTGTCTCGAAGGCTCCGGTTTCGGGGAATGCTTTCGAGGCAATTGAACAAGCCATTGGCCCGAGGATGTTGTTCGACCGATCAACAAAGAGAACCCTTGCTGGCTTGCGCCTCTTTGTTTCACCCGTCAGGATGAAAACTACTTCTTCGCAGAGGTTCTTTGCCTGATCGCTGACACGTTCAAGTCTGTTGATGATGGAAAGTTTTGAGAACGAGTCCGTAACCTGAGACCGTCCCGACCGTCCATCCTCGACCAGTACATCAAAAGCGTTTGCGAAATCCTTGTCGACTCCCGCTGCCAGTCTGATCGTTTTTCTCGCAAGTACTTCGTCGCGTTGTTCGAACGCAGCTACAGCGTCACGAAACATTACCAGGGCATTGGTACCCAACGTGTTTATTTTTCCAAGTAGCGGCTCCTCGATCGGCTTTTGGAGGGCAACAACTTCGCGGCTCATCGTTACCGCATAGTCACCGATTCGCTCAAGTCCAATGTTCATCTGTAGTACAGACGAGATGAATCGCAGGTGACCGGCACTAGGCAAATGTCTGGCAACAAAGCGATGGCACAAATCGTCTATCGCATCCACTGCCCGGTTGATCGGATGGTCTCCCAAAACTGTGGAATACGCAAGATCACGATCCATGTCATTCAGCGCTTTTAACGCGGACCTGACACCCGCTTCAACATCGTTTGCAACTTTCACGACGCTGGAGCGGATCTCATTGAGATCGTGTTCCAGGCGTTCTTCGTAGTGGCTCATTTGGGTCTGAACTGGTTCGAACTAGTTTTCGCAAGATACGGGGCTCACAGGAGCATAACCCTTTTCCAGGATCAAACACTGGCCGACATCACCAAGCACCCAGTCCATGTACTTCTTGACTTCGCCAGTTGGCTCATTCGCGGTGTACATAAACAGAGGGCGTGCGATACGGTATTCGCCTGAAATTGCCGTTTCGATAGAAGGTGCTACGCATACGCCTGACTCTTTGATGACACACGGCATAGCAACCTCATGGTTAGCGTATGCAAGGCCGGAATAGCCAATCGCACACACGGTGTTCGCAACCAGGTCGACGACATCTTTAGAACCGTGCATGTCCCGCGACCCAAGTCTGAAGTCGTTGCCGTCGCCCAGGACCGACTCCTGGAAATACGCGTACGTACCGGAATTATTCTGACGACTTACGCGAACAATTTCCTGGTCTTTGCAGCCTGGAACCGTAACACCGATGTCAGTCCACTTTGTGGCGCTTCCGCTTTCTCCATAGATATCCTGCAACTGAGCGATTGAGATTTCCTTTATAGGGTTTGAGGGATGCAAAAAGATGGCAAGCGCGTCAATCCCGACGACGTACTCCACCGGGTTCTGACCATTCTTTTTGGCCAGTTCAATTTCCTCGTCCTTCATCCTGCGACTGGAATTCGCGATGTCCACGGTGCCGTTAATTACGGAGGCGATTCCTGTACCCGATCCGCCACCCGTGACGGCCACTGCAACATTTGGATCCACTTCGCGATAAGCTTCGGCCCACGCCAGGGCTACGTTGACAATTGTATCCGACCCCTTATTCTGGATCACGGTTCGACCATTGCTACCACCTCGACCACATCCAGTAAGGATGACCAGAACGAGGGCAAGTGATAGTTTGCTGAGCGTATTCATGCTATTGTTTTCTGTTGAGATACTTTTTGAAAGTTGTTTCGGATTCAACTGTTAGAAATCCGCATGGAGGGTCAATCTGGCTGAAACTGCGCTGTCGACATTCTCGACCTTGGTCAGCATAATGTTTGGAATAATCCGCACATGTGGATCAGGTTTGATTGAAAATCCAGCAAGAGCAAAGCTCTCAGTAATGTCTGTGTCGTTGTTTGTAACGCGGTCAACTCGCCCGACCACTTCTACTGTCTTTGAGATCGTAGCGCGCGCAAAAAGAGCAACGCCGTATTCAACTTCATCGCTAATGTTCTCCTCGAAAGCCGTGCTGCTCCGATACCCTTCAACCCCGGCGGTGAATCCGTCTGTGCGCGCCCCGACGAACAGGTTGCTGTTGAGTCTCTGGCCGCCTCCTGAAAAAGTCGCAAAATCGGAACCTAGCGTTGCGACGAGCACCTTGCCGGGGTAGAACTCAAGCTGCCCATACACTCGCTTGTTCTTGTCGTTCTCAGCCCTAACGCTTTCATTGTTTGAGAGCATGACTCCGTACTTGACGGATCCGGAAGTCGTGATTGGGCCACGGGCCACGATACCCATGTCGCGGGACGAAACGATTTTATTCCGATCTAGAATGGTCTTCTCCAAGCTTCGAAATCCCCAGACTTTTTCTGCAACCGTAAACGAAGGGGGAGAGGAAACGCCGAATGTCAGCGAATGCCCTTTGGCAAACGCGTCTTTCCACTTGATGTATAGATCCTTAATAAAAGGGGCTGGATTACCCTGGGAAGTTGTCGACCCATCGTTTGCTTCGAAGCGAACTCGAGTACTGAACTTATCCGATATCTTGGAGTCGACCGTCAAGTAAACGCGTCGGTAGCCAAAAGCGTTTTCGTCTTTCGCCTCATCGTCAGGCGTGGAAATCAGATATTCGTAATCGGCGTAAATCAACCCGCTAAGAGTCACGTTCTGCGAATACGCCTGAATTGGTGCAACAGAGATGGCCAAGCATAGTAACAGAAGAACTCTCATTCGGATACAAAAAATTGATGGTTTATGATGGTCCCATGACCGGCGGTTTATCAGACTGTAAAGTTTATGGCCAATGTGTGACCATGGAATGAACACAGTGTTACCAAACTGTTACCAATTGAGAAACGATGATTCCCAGAGAGGCCTCGCACGTAAGGAAAGTTTATTTTTGGCCGATAATCGTGGTATTGGTGCTGTATTGACAATGCCTTGAGTGCGCCGCGAACAGAGGCCTGGGAAGCGCAAATTTGATCACTTAGGATTCCGATTTATGGATGACGTTGACAAGGACCTTGCCCGATTTGAAGACCGGATTGACGCGGGTGAAAAGATTGAGCCGCGCGACTGGATGCCTGATCGGTACAGGCAGCAGCTCATTCGAATGATGAGCCAGCACGCCCACTCGGAGGTTGTCGGTATGCTTCCAGAGGCCAATTGGATTACTCGTGCCCCGAGCCTTCGGCGGAAAATGGCCCTCATAGCAAAGGTTCAAGACGAAGCGGGGCACGGCCTTTACCTATACAGCGCAACCGAGACGTTGGGCGTTAGTCGGGAACAGTTGGTTGATGAACTCCTGGCGGGCAAGGCGAAATACTCGAGCATTTTCAACTATCCGACCCTTACGTGGGCAGACATCGGCGTTATCGGATGGCTGGTAGACGGCGCTGCCATTGTCAACCAGACCATGCTTGCCAAGGCGTCGTACGGTCCGTACTCACGAGCGAATCTCCGAATTTGCAAGGAGGAGAATTTCCACAAGAAACAGGGCTTTGAGATCGTCACCACAATGGCATCAGGGACGGACGCTCAACGGCAGATGGTACAAGATGCTGTCAATCGCTTTTGGTGGCCGTCACTGATGATGTTTGGCCCGCATGACGCCGACTCCCCGAACTCAGCTGATCTAACCAAGTGGGGGGTAAAGCGGAAAAGCAACGACGCACTCCGCCAACATTTTGTGAACATTACAATTCCCCAGGCGCGAGCCGTCGGACTCACTGTTCCCGATCCGGATTTACAGTACAACAAGGAATCATCTAACTGGGAGTTTGGCGAGATTGACTGGGACGAATTTTATCGGGTAATCAAGGGCAACGGCCCATGCAATGCAGATCGAATGAAAGCCCGCCGGTCCGCCCATGACGAGGGTGCATGGGTACGCGAGGCTGCTGCGTCGTTTGCCCGTCGCGCCCAGGCTTCCTGATCCGCGATAAGAACTAACATTTCTTGTTTCGCATATTTTCTGTTTAACACGTTTCTTGTAGGACACATTTCTTGTAAGGCATCATGAGTACACCTAATACACCGGTCTGGGAAGTCTTTCTTCAGCTCAAGCGTGGGGGGCCTCACGAGCACGCCGGTAACGTTCACGCTGATGATGCCGAACTGGCCTTGCTGAATGCTCGTGACGTGTATGCACGGAGAGGTCATCCACTCAGCATTTGGGTGGTCAAAGCCGAACACTTACACGCGTCAGCTCCCGAGGACAGCGAAGCGTTCTTTGATCCGGCCGATGACAAACTATACCGACATCCAACGTTTTACACTGTGCCACGCGGAATAAAAGAAGTATAGTCGCGAGCTGAAGGTTGTTACACGGACTGGCGGCTCTTCGCGAAGGTCAGCCGGCTTTGAACATCGAGTGTCTACAGACAAATAAATGGGAAGTGACTTGTCAAATGCGTTAACCGTTGAGTTCATCGTCCGACTTGGTGACGATGCACTTATTGCCGGTCACCGACTCTCTGAATGGTGTGGTCACGGCCCCACTTTGGAGGAGGATATTGCACTTGCCAACATCGCATTAGATTGTTTAGGTACATCGAATTCGATGCTCTCGCTGGCCGGCGAACGGGAAGGCAAAGGGCGAAGCGCGGATGATCGGGCCTATTTTCGTGAGGTTACCGACTTCAGTAATGCACTTCTGCTTGAGTTGCCCAAAGGTGATTTTGCACAGACCATTCTCAGGCAGTATTTCGCGTCGCTCTTTGACGCCAAATTATATCGATTATTGAGTAGTTCGGCTGATCAGGCACTGTCTGGAATAGCCACTCGAACGTTAAAAGAGCGCAACTATCACGTACGGCATTGCAGCGAGTGGGTGCTGCGCCTGGGACTCGGGACGAGCGAGAGTCGCAGCCGAATTCAGGCGGCGCTGGACTACTTGTGGAGCTACACCGCTGAGTTATTCGAACGCGACAATGTAATTGCGGGCCTTGAAGAGGCTGGTATTATTCCTGGCCTGGTGGGGCTGGAGTCAGATTGGCGAAACGATGTCAGTCAACATCTGTCCGCAGCGTCGTTGACTATTCCTCTTGATTCTTTCCAGCAGACTGGCGGACGTGCCGGGAAACACACAGAGCATCTCGGGCACCTGCTGTCAGAAATGCAGATACTGGCCCGTTCGCATCCTGGAGCAAACTGGTAGACCGTGACGACTGAAACGAAAGACATATTGGAGGTCCTTTCAGGCGTCATGGATCCGGAAATTCCGGTTTTGAATGTCGTCGAAATGGGGATCGTCCGACACGTCGAACTCGACGGTGATTCGGTTCGCGTTATGATCGCGCCAACGTACTCAGGTTGCCCAGCCATGCGTATGATTGAGTCGGATATTGCCGCGGCTTTGAGCAATGCCGGGTTTGTAAATCCGACCGTAAAGACCGTTTACAGCGAAGCATGGTCGACGGACTTGATGACTCCGGAGGCACTTCGGAAACTAGAGGAATACGGAATTGCGCCGCCGTTGCGCACCAATCATCCGGATGCTGACCTAGATGGTTCAGGGAAGAAAGCTGTTCCTTGCCCGTACTGCAAATCCAGTGAGACAGTTCGTCAGAGTTTTTTCGGTTCGACCGCTTGTAAGTCGATGCACTTTTGCAACGCTTGCCAGCAGCCGTTCGAAGCGTTCAAGTGCATCTAGCGACGAAGAATTTGCGCTAGAGAAGGTCTCGCGGGGGTAGCGAACGCAATCGCTTCTAGTACAAGATCGAGGCGACCGCGTCTATTTGATTCTATATCCGCCTTCTTCGTTGTTGAATATCCACGCAACAACAGCTCCGATTTCGATTGTTTCGGTCAGATAAGTCTCGCGCGAGATTGAAGCGGTGCCTTCCGTATCCAATTGATGTTGTGACGCCTTCAGCGTTTGGAATCGATTCTGCCAGGATCGGATATTCCGCTCCCGCAGGTCGACCCATCCCTTCCTCGCCCATTTGTCGATATCCCCATCCGTTATGGATACTTCATCATAGATGCTCTCCGGGATATTTATTGATGGGCCGCGGAGAAGTGTTTGACCATCGGGCGCGAGAATCGGGACCCCGATTGAAATCATCATTGAACGGAGTTCATCTTCTTTCTTGACGAAATCGAACAACACGTTTCCAATATCTGCCGGATCCGCTTCTATGACGTTTTGCAACGTCCCGTAGGTGAGCTTAAGGAGGTACGATTCGTACAGCAGTTTGGATAACTCGGGTGGCCCCAATTGTCCGACTGCCACGGAATGACTTCCGGTATCCAGTTCGATTTTGGCGAGCTTTTCAAGTGCGGTATGCCGCAGTACACCAGCGCGATAGCTCGGTGAGATGACGTTTGAGTCCACGCCCGCGATGACGTCCAGGCCGGTGTTACTGCCCTTGATTTCGAGCACGACGTGTTCTGCGATCTCTTCCGGAGTCACAAATTCCATTTGGTCGAGATAGGTGATCGCTTCGAACTCACCCCTTGCAAAAAAACCGTTTTCGCCAGTGTCGACGCCGGCCATTGCGAGATCTCCGGTGTGCTCGTAACTCGTTTCTTCGTCTCGAAGCCGCAGGGCATCTGCAACGAGTTCTGTTTTAGAATCGTACCGCTTCTGCGGCTTGCCGCCCTTGCGGACTACCTGGTGGTTGACCCGACGATAGCCGATCATCGCGGCCGGCTTGAGTTCCTTGACGAGGGGTCCATTGGGAGTGCGAGCCATTAAGAAGAGCAGGCCAGTGTGCGCGAAAGCCATGGCAGTCTTTGCCATGAGCTGAACACTTGGTTTGTCTTCCGAGTGCGTATAAGGAATGTTTAATCCCATTCCGCCTGTGCCCGTTGTGCCGACCTTCAAGTAAATCCGAGTACCTGCCTTGCAGAGCGCCATGTGCAACAACATGATGTGGCGGATGAGTTGCACGGTAGATTGAGAAATCAGTAGCGTTTCCACCATTCCATCGAGTCCTTCTGCTTTTCCACTCCTGTCAGCTTGTGGCAGAGCCTCCTGAGCCGTAACCGTCTCAAGCTTATCCTGCATCTTGCGACTTAGACTGAAGACATCCTGATAGCTGATCCCTGTTGCTGTATTAATGCAATCGATCATTACGTCTGGTTTGTGCTCCAGAACGATCTGTGCAAGTCGGGAGCGCGTATAAGCGCCATCAATGTCGCCGAAAAGGTCGTCGTACAGTGCGTCTCGTCGTTCGGTCGTCGCGAGCAACTCCGAGCGCGACAAGTCGGAGAAACTATCCCGAACAAAAATGTTGCCCCACACGCCAACAAAATCAATTGAAGGGAATTCGCGCTTTACGACTTCGATGAATTCGTTGACTTCGCGTTCAAGCAGACTTGCAACGACAATCTTATCAGGCTTCAGTTGTCGGCCGATCTCTCTTACAATTTGAGTTCCAACCAGCCCGGACCCACCGAGCACGAGAAAGCATTTGTCTCTAGCCATTAATTGTAGTGTGGCAGTTGTGATAACTCCCAGCTCTCCAGAATTCTGACAAAGGCGGATAAGAATCGATTGGCTTGATATCCATCGAGTCCCCGATGGTCAATTGTCAGGGTCACGTAAACCATCGGGGCTATCTGGATACTGTCTCGCCCTTCAAACTGTTTGACGACAACACGTTTTTCTAGCCGACCAATTCCAAGTATCGCCGACTGGGGTTGGTTGATTATGGGTGTAGCAATGAGGCTGCCGCTAACGCCATGGTTTGTGATCGTGAATGTGCCTCCCGAAACGTCTGCCTGGCTCAGGGCGCTGTTTCTTGCGCTGCTCACAAGGTCTTGCAGTCGTCTCGCGATTCCCAGCAAGTCCAGTTCATGGGCATTGCGGATTACAGGCACAATCAGTCCTTCCGTTTCCAGGGCGGTAGCAACGCCGACATTAACCCGGCTCAGGAGTTCCAACGCATCGTCGTGCCAGACACTGTTAATCTCCGGCACTTCTGCAATCGCTCTGACCGCGGCGGCCACGAAGTACGACGTATAGGTTAACCGGATTCCCCGTCGTTCGGCGTCTGCCCGATGTAGTTCGCGATGGGTCATTACGTTCGTCAGATCCGCATCAAAAACCGCCGTGACGTGCGGAGCCTTTTGAACACTTTCGACCATGTGCCGGGCAATGGCTCGACGCATCGGTGTGTGTGGTCGCCGCTGGTTGATCTCTGCTTCGAATTCAAAGGGAGTGTCTGTCTGAGAAGAATGAGAAGCGGCCTCAGGTCTGGTAAGCACCTCATCCAATCTGTTGACTGCTGACTCAATGACCGTCTCGTCAGAATCTACTGATTCCGACATCGCTGCCAGATCTGGAGCGTCTGATTCGTCGACAAAGAAGTCCTCGGGCACATCGTCGGCACCGGCGGCTTCAAAATCGTTTTCTGCGGGAGGCCCGCAATCGGCAATGTCGATCAGTTCGTCGTCATCGGGCGAATTCGAATTGGCAAGTATGTCTTTGGATTGCAAGAAACTGTAAAGTGCCCCATCCTCCTGAGTCGATACGTCCGGATAGACCCCGCGGACGTCGCTGGCCTCATCTTGCTCAATAATCTCGCCGTCGACGGGCGTTGTTTGGTCATTCTCAAACGCCACTTCGTTGTTCAGAATGTCGCCTCGCGCGCCTGCACCAACGCCGGTGTCTTCGTGTTGGCCCCATTGTGTCCTCTGATGCTCTTCGTCTTCCGGGACCTCGTGGATATCCGCGGTGGGAACTACCGAATCGTGCTCGTTCTCCTGCTGATCACTGGAAACGGAATCCTCTTCTTCCGACGGCTCGAGCCAATCCGAATCAAGATCAATCGTTCCACTATGATCGTCTTCTGCCTGATTTTCGAGAATCGAGTCGTGACCTTCTACGTGAGCGAGGATATCCCGATGTGTTATGCGACCATCTCGTCCCGACCCGGTTACATCTTCCGGTGATAGCCCGTGCTCGCGAAGCATTCGTCGGACGAGTGGACTCAGTCGTGGAGCTCCGGCGGATGACCGTGTAACTATGGCATCGGCGTTGTAGTCTTCATCTGCGTCCCTGCGACTGTCCGGGCTCGTTTCAGACCGTTGCACTGCTGGCGGCGGGTCGCTGACTCGTGCGCCTTTGTCGACCCGACCCAAGACGGATCCCGGATAGACAACTGTATTTGCGCTGCTGAATATTTCAGTCAAAACCCCCGTTGCTGGCGATGGAACTTCCATCGTCACCTTGTCTGTACTCACTTCCAGCAATGGTTCGTGCTCATTGACCGGGTCACCCGGCGACTTGAGCCATTCGAGAATGGTGGCCTCACTGACGTTGTTGTCACCAGGCAGAACGATATCGATAAGAGTGTCCACTACGTTTACATTGTTACGGTTTCAGCGATTCTCGTCGCAATGGATTCGACGGAAGGTACAGCTTCATTCATCAGTCCAACGTCGTGCGGAATCGGGATATCCGGTACGGCCAATCGAGTCACCGGCGCGTCCAGTTCAAAGAAGCAGTCTTCCATTATTGCCGCAACGACCTCGCTGCCGAAGCCAGCGGTAATAACGTCTTCATGCACAACAATGGCTCGTTTTGTTTTTGTTATCGATTTCATAACCGCCTCTCGATCCCACGGAACGAGCGTTCTTAGATCAATCACTTCGATTGAATGCGGAAGGCTCTGTGCAGCTTCCACGCATCTCGAAACCATCGCCC
>CBDTVC010000007.1:0-15979 GCA_965363925.1 uncultured bacterium
GCGGCATTCTTAATCCTGATTTCTGCGGATGGTCAGCCATCATTGGTCTTAGCGTGAAAATCAATTTCATTAAACGGACTAACCGAATCGTCAGTGATCCGCATACTTGCGTCATCGCAATTGCCATAGAACACGACGCAGAACAACCGGACTACGCCAAACCTTTTTTGCGGCGATACCACCATTCAAACACAAGTAGACCTAGAATCAAAGCGAAAAGTGCGGGCATGTCCCACAGCGCGTCAGACTCGTAGATAGTACTTTGGGTTCGCCGTCCACGAAGTCGATCCGCGATCTTTGATGCATCGGAAGCAGGGAAATAATCTCCTCCTGAAACCGTAGCCAAGTTTTCCAGAAAAGATCGTTTCAGTGACGCATCGTAAAATTCTTTCCGAGTCTTTCGAACCAGGAAGTTCTGGTTTTGGCTACCAAGCGTTTCGCCGTCAAGTGTCGCAACAACGTCAAGCCGATACACGCCTTCGTCCTCCGGAGCAAACGAAGTCGAGTACGTACCACTTAGAACCAGGTCCTCCTGGAAATCGATCGTGCGTTCTATCCCGAACGGATCTCGAATAATGCCCCGGACGGTTGCATTTTCTAACGATGTGAATTGAGGCGTAAATACTTCAACGGCAAGAGATACTTCTTGACCGGGTTCGGGATGATCAGACTCGACCTTGATGTTGACGGCGTTAGGAGCATCGGCGATTTGCCAGCGCACAAGTTGCCGCCAGAATCGTTCATGTCGCTGATCTTTAGAGTCAAGCAACATCTGCCAACGCCACGTGCTTGAAGTCGCAAGCGCTGTAGCCCGGCCTCGGCCGTACCGCTGGGTTATGAGCAACGGCTCCGACTGGCCAAATCGATCATCAGGCTTCTCGGCGAGAACGGTTGCTCCTGCCTTCGGCGCGCCGAGAAAGTTTATGCTGGTGAGCCCGGGGACCGTCGACCAGCGATTTCGATTGGTTCGGGGATCGGGTGAAAGCTTTAATATCGGATTTTCGAGTCCGGCTGGCGTCGGTGTAAATCGGAATCCCTTTTCAGCCGGCTCCACCGACTCGTCTTCGAAGCTGACTGGGATTGCAACTCTTCTGGACGGGTCGAGGGTGACGGGAAGAACGTCGGCAATCGGAGTGTTCCAATAGTCGCCCTCCGCAAATGCAGTTAGGCCACCAAGCATCAGGAAACCGCCACCTCGGATTCGGACATACTCTTCGAGCATTTGAAGTTGCTCAATGCTAAAGTTTGACGCTTCGATGTCACCAAATATTACGGCCTTATACTCATACAGCTCATCCTTGGTCGTTGGGAATCCCCCTGCAAGTTCGAGCGGGTTGCGGATACCCTGGCGGTAGTACTTATTCGCACCCGTGCGACTGACGGAAACAAAGTCGATTACCTGGTCATCTTCGAGCGCTCGCTTGATGAATTTAAAATCTTGTCGTAAGGCGCCCTCGAAGTATAGAACACGCGTCGTGTCTGCTCGAGTGTCGATCAGCATTTCAAGCGAATTGTTGAGGACGTTTAGCTCATCATCTGCGGATTCAATTTCCAGGACATACTCTCCGGTGCCCTGTTGTTCAGGTTCGAAAAAGAAGGCAAATTGATCGACGCGCCCATTTCCTTTTAGGGTTCGTTTTTCGGTGAAGACGATTTCGTTACCGCGCTTGATGGAGAACGTCACTGGACCTTCTTCTGCGGCCCAGCTTCGGGTTCTCACTTCGATTTCTGCGCCTGTGTTCTGCTCGATGGCTTTGTTGACGTCCACCTCCAGAATTTCTCGTTCGGAGGCAAAGGACTCTTTGCCGAGGCCGACGATATACAGCGGCGCGTCTGCAGCAGCGAGTTCAGACGCAAGGTTTAGTGGTACGTTCGTAGAGTTGTCTCCACCGTCCGACAACAGCACGACGCCGGAAAGGGGAACGCCGCGAAAGTCTGAAACTACGCGTTCAAGCGCAGCCGAGAGATCAGTTCCTGTTCCTGTGGCAGCTGTACTTCGAACGCTGTCGACGCGTGAGGCACTCGTGTTGAACGTGTAGTAGCGGATTTGGAAATGCTCGTCAAGGTCACCGGCAATACCGTCTGCTTCGTCAAACAGGAGCTTATCGGCGAGAGCGAGCCGCGTCAGGCCATTTGCCTCGTCTGGGATCGACATGCTCTCGGAGGTATCGATCAATACCGCGACAAAATTTTCATCGTCGACTACGTCGGGCGAAACCAGTATTGGCTCGACGAAGGGGATGAACAGGAGCAGGAGGGCGGTGAGTCGCAGCGCAAGTGAAATCGCACGCACCCGGTTTGAGGCGTAAAGCTTAGACCACTGATAGGCTGCTATCACAGCTGCCACACAAAGTGCCAGCAGCATCCCGATAAGAAGGATGCTTCCGGACTGCAACGCGACATCGCCGTCGGCGAACCGTTGTATGCTGTATTTGAATAACTGCTCAAACAAGACTAAATCTCCACTGCAATCAATAATGTCCGATACGCGACGACGAATCGATAATGGTCGCAGCAAGTGGTGTCGTCAACGCCCACGATCGCCCGGGGGCCTCCCGGAACCTCCGCCCCGGCATCAACTTAACTCAACCCCACGACCACAGCACAACACCCTTCCGCGTTCATGTTTGTACTACAAACTTGCTACACAAATCGTACAAACACTCGCCACCAAATCAGTTCTTCTTGGAAAGCGACTCATAGTACTTATCAACCAACTCCTGATACTCAGCCGGCACTTCTGAACGCTTGGCCCCATAAAGCTTTTTCTCCAACTGAGCAAAATCCAACTGGCGGATGATCGTCTCCTCCAACTTTGAAAGCGGGTCGTATGCCCTGGCGTTGAAGAAATCCTTTGCCGCCTGGCCTTCAAGCTTAACCCCCGTACCTTCTGCGCGATTCAAAAACGATCGAATCTGCTCCGCCTGTCGCTGACCTTCCGCGCTTCCTTCCATACTCTGTTCAAGTCGCTCAAGGGTCTCCCGCGCTCGCTCCACCTGTCTCTCAAGTCGAGCCTGAGCAGTACGGGCTTCCCGAGCCCCCGATCGACCTTGGCCTTGGCCTCCGCCTCCTTGACCGTCTGCCTGTGCCTGACCCGATTCACCCTGTTCTCCATTGCCTTGCTGGCCTTCCGCACCCTGTCCCTCGGCCTCACCACCCGACTCGCCCGGTTGCCCGCCTGGGTTCTCGCCGCGCGCAAGCGTTGCCTCCTGTTCAATGTCTTCAAGCTGCGAACGCAGATCTTTCAAGTCTTGCATCGACCGGGCAAGACGCTCTTCATCCGTCACTGGGAGAGTCCCGTCAAACGCTCGCCGCTGTTCGTCTAGCTGATCAACCGTTTCCATGATCATGTCTTCTTTTCGATCTGCATACTCGAGCCAGTTCTGAAGCAGCGCTTCTCGCGAATCACGCATGTTCTTTTCAAGTCCGTCGCGGCGGATTTGCTGCAACATGTTTCGTATCGCTCCCGCCAACGCCGGGTCGTCGTCTCGAATATTTTTTTCGACTGCCGAAGCCCTATCCGTCAAACGATCCAGATTTTCGATCATCTGCTCTCGCTTTTCGCGCAAATCTGCAGCAGTCTTCTGGTCTGCAGCCTGGAGGCCCTGATTGCCACGTTGACGTGCATCTGACGAGGCGCGATCTATGTCATCTGCCAACCGCTTCTCCTGTGCACGAAACTGATCAAACTCGTCAGCCAATTGACGTACTTTGCTACGGGCATCATCAGTCGACTTCATCGTGAGTTGATCCTGCAGCTCCTCCAATTCGTTTAAGGCACGCCGCTGGTGCGTCATCGCTTCGTCGACGTCTCCTTTACGCAATGCCCGCTCAGACTTTTCCATGTTTTCCGAAACACGATCAAGCTGTTTCTGCATTTGACGTCCGCCGCTTTTGTTACCGTCTTTGCTTTCGAGTTGATTGAGGGCATTCGATAGCTGTTCCGTCTGCTGCTTGATTTCGTCCTGATCGCGCTTCAGGGTTTCAATGAAACGCTTCTTGTCTTCACCCTCGATGTTGTTCTCCTGACTACGCTGCGCCAATTCCTCCTGCTTGCGCGCAAGGTCACGGACCTTGTTTAATGCATCATCCACGGACGAATCAGCTTGATCGCCGCCGCCCTGCTGGCGCTGTTGCTGTGTCTCGTACTTGTCCTTTGAGATGTCTAGCTCAAGATCCATGAGTTCGGTAATGCGATCTTGTGCACTGCCGCCACCGCCCCCGCCACCACCTTGCTGACGATTGGCTTGCACCTGTTGCTCGCGATTCATTGCGTCGGCCTTGAGGAGTTGATTTAGTGCTAATCGCTCAGGCGTGAGCGCTCCTTTCAGGTCATCCGATTCGAGGACGTCAATTGCACGGTCCATCTCCCGGATCGAGTTGCGAAGAAACTCAACGATCTTTTGTTGCTCGTCACTTGCCCTCAACTCAAGCGAAAACGCTGTAGAACTGATCCGCTTCTCGATGTTCTGCTTCAGGTTTGCTTGTGCGGTAACGAGTGCTTTTAGCGCGCTGTCCCGGTCATCCGCGGCCATTTTGCCCTGCTCTCGAATCAGCTTCCACGTTGCAGCAATGATTTGTTGCTGGCTGATAACGATGCCGCTTTGCTCGCCACCGCCGCCACCTCCACCGCCCGCGTTGTTCGCTTGCGTAAATTTGTTGTCAAACGGGACGACCTCGATGAAGTACATATCCGTCGCTATCGGTGCGTTACGTTCGAGGTAGTCTTCAACCTGCACGTAATAGGAGATTACATCGCCCGCTTCAAGCGAATAGTCTTCGAGAAAGAAGAGGTAGTCGCCGTCGGCCTCCTTGGTTCGTTTGGTCAAGTTGTCAGTGAGCGAAATGGCCTTCTCATCCGATGCATTAACCGAATAGATCAACGAAAGAGACTTTAGGCCGATGTCATCTGTCGCATTCGCCGCAATAAGAACTTCTTCGATAGAATTGGCGCGGAGGTCACGTCGTGGATCTGTTACATTGACAGTTGGTTCGAGGTCGTCCAGGGCCTCGATTCGATATTCCTCAGGAAACTTGTTTTGCTTGTTCCGGGCGTCCGTCAGTTTGATGGTGTAGTAGTCGTCTTCGCGAACCGGAACAGAGACAGCAAACGTACCGTCATCCGCCGCATCAAAGGACACTTCCTCGCCATCCGAGTAAACAAGTTCTGCGGTTTGAGTTGTGCCGATCGTTCCGATACTGATGGTTGCACGCGAACCACGCAAGGCGCTGATGTCTCCCGTATCTTCGTCCGTTTGTGAGCCAAGCCCTGTATATGACGGGTACGCAACCCGAACGGCAATACTCGAAACGTCAGGAAATTCGTAGAGCGAAAGAGTGAACGGATCACTCCGCAAATCGCCCTGTTCGATAAAGTATTGCGTTTCCTGCTGTAGGTCTTCAAGTTCAAACAGGAAGACGGGTTCGCCGACGCCGCCCCGGATCATTACGTCGCGTCGCCATTCTTCTTCACCTTCTTTCCAGACCAACACAACATCGTCGTCGCTGTCTGATCGGAACCTCGCGATAATTTCCTGCGAAGCTCCTTTTTCAATTTCTACGCTACCGGGAGTAATAGACATTTCCGGCTGTGCAACCGTCAGGGCCGTGAGCGCAATTTTGCCGTCGCTAAAACTGATTTTGTCGCGAACCGAGTAACCAAAGAGCAAAAAGACCAGAAGTAAGGCACCAGCGCCGTATGAAAGCCACTGTTCACGACGACGATCCAATAACGTGTCAGGCCGGATGCGCCGCGCCTGTTTGCCGGCATCCTCGAGTAGTCGTTCAATGAGTGCTGATCGTGAGACGGATTGCGCGTTGTCGTTTACTTCAACCGCAGCGTTGAATCGGTCTTCAAGATCCGGAATCTGTTCCTCGACGAAGAGGGCGATTTGCTGATCCGTCGGTTGGTTGCGCAACGGCCGAACGACATATTGCCATACTACACCGCCGACAATCAGCAGGGCAACGACCGACGCTGCAATCAACGCGCTGTTCGCGACAACGACGTTCGTTAATGCAAGTAGGAAAACAAAGCCGATGACAAGTGCAATGACGCAGGTCAATGCGACCCCCCGTACAAGCGCCCGTCGTTTCCACCGTTGACGGATGTCATCGACGACTGATCGAAGTATGTTATTTGATGTAGCCATTGGCTTTACCAATCAAGTGTCAATTTCATACGTCAGCGCTTCGGAAGCGGTCCTGCGAGGACGTCTATTTTGTTGCCGTTCGTCCCAAGCGCGGTTTGTTGGCCAGGAACGTTTCGGCCAGAAAGAGCGCGAGGACCACTGCAAGCAGAATCCGCCACAATTTCTGATTCCGTTCTTCGGTTGCCAGCAGATCCGCCGTGGATAGCTTGGCGCCGGGTGTTTCACTAAGAGGCGTCACAACCGATGCGTAAACCTGATCCGCATCTCGAGTCTGTAAATTTGATTCAGACGGGTCGACATTTACGGAAAAGACAAACCGATTCGAGCCGTTTGTTGCAACATACTGTCCTGGAATATCGGTGTCCCTGAAGTATCCTCGTGAAACACCCGAGGTCGCCGCCTGATTAAGCTCAACCGTAAACACGTCACCGCGGGGGGTACGGATGTTCCATGCTTCGCCCGCTCTGCCGCTGAGGGCAACGGCATCGCCAACCAGGTACATCATTTGGTCGCGACTAATTCCAACAGCGTACCGCGCAAGTTGGTAAACAAACGGAACGAACAATTCGTTGATCGGAAAGTTGGTCCATTCGCTGCCCAACGTCGCCGTTGTAACCAGCAAGCTTCCGCGTCCAATCCGCTTTTCGATAATCCACGGGTCGCCCGTATCGAACGACGCGATTATTGATGCGGATGAATCGGCCGAAACGCGGGCGTAACGCCGAAACTTGGGGCGCAAAATGCCACCCGCCGCGCCCTGCAGGTCGGAGAATACAGGATGCCGCCACGTTACGTCGCCGATGATCGCTTCTGAGCCCTGCGTGGATGCAGGCGAGACAGTGCGGTCTGCCGTACCAATTCCGAGCGAGGCAAGAGCGGTGCTATAGGCGGCTATGTTGGCTCGATCGCCAAACGAGACTACGGCCACGCCGCCGTCCTCCACGTACGACCGAATATCGTTAACCGCCGTGGTTGAAAAACTGTTCAGGTTGGAAGCGAAAACCAGGGCCTTCCCAGCGAGATTTCGCCGGTTAAGCAAGCCAGCATTTCCTGATTCGAAGTCGTAGAGCCGATCCGCCCCCAAGTCAAACGCCTTTTCCAAAAAGAACGATTCCCGATAGGTGCTGCGACTGCCACCGTCGATCGATAATATCGACGGTCGCTCGTCAACCGCAAACGAGAAGTAGTAACGGTTGTCGACAGGGAGATCGTCCTCGCTTAGCGAAAGAGATCCTGTAAACAACCCGGCGTTTTGAACGCGCTGCTGATAACTAACGCGGGATGACGCGAGCGCCGGTACTGCTCTCGTCTCAGTGCCGACGTTTTCGATTTCCAGCGTGGCCTGATTGGCCCGTATCTCAGCGGATGTTTCAAGGTCACTACCGTCACGTCTGCCCGCATCCGATTTTACCCTGGCATCCAATCGGATCGCAACCGCTTCAGTCTGCGACGGATCTCGTCGCATCGAAATGGCGAGGTCTTCGACTACGGCGTTGTTGCTTGTTGGGGCGCCGAATTGCACGGGCTCAAAAACGATTCCGGCCGGAAGCTTCCAATTTTCCAACGACCCAGGCCATCCATTTTGCTGCAGGTCGGATAGAAGCACAACTCGACGCTGCTCGTGCTGGGCATCTTGTAAAATTTCATCTGCGAGCCGGAGGGCCTCGTAAAAGCTCGTTGGTCGATAATCTGGCTCAGACACCAACCCAAGTGCTGCACGATGCAACGATTTATCCCTATCCAACTCCGTGAGTTGGCGTGGACTATCGGAGAAAGTGACAACGGCTATTTCGTCCGAGGCATCTGCTGATTCGATTCGATCAAGCGCTTCCGCTTTGGCAGCCGCAAACGCCATCACTGCCGCGTCGCTTGTGATCCCGGGAGCGCCGTTATCGGCGGCTGCTCCTGCCCACATACTGAAGGACGTGTCGAGCAGCAATACGACCGATTCGTTTTCAGCTCGAGAAGTAAACGGGACGAATTCAGGAGGGAGGAAAGGTCTGGCAAACGCGAGTGCCAGCAGCGCAACCATTGACGCTCGGACGGCCATCAGCAGCAGGTCACGGAGCCGTCGTTTCTTGACAAGCTGCTTCGGACTCTCGCTGAGAAACATCAACGAGCTGAAGGCGACACGCTTCGCTTTCATCCGTCGCACAAAGTGGAGGATGATCGGGATCGCAGCGGCCCCGATGGCAAAAAGAAATATGGTGTTGATGAACGACAAGGCTATTTCTTACTCTTTCCGCTTCGTGCGCCGAGGTAGTTGAACAACGCAAAATCAAGTGGTTGATTTGTTGCCAGTGTGGTCAGGTCCACACCCAACGAGCCACAGTGCTTCTTTAATCGAGACTGATAGTCATTTAAATTTGCCTGATAGCGTTCCTTTGCCGCATCCGCATCGATCAGTCTGAGTTCACCGGTCTCCAGGTCTTCGAATTCCACCATGTCCGTAAACTCGAAGTCAAGTTCGTTTGGGTCGAGCACCTGAAACAGGATTACCTCGTGGCCCTTAAAGCGGAAATGTTTGAGCCCAGCGGCGAGCGCTTCGAGGTCTCCCAACATGTCCGAAATTAGAATCACAAATCCGCGTCGTGTTCGTCGCTCGGCAAGTTCGTGCAACGGCTTTCCAATGAGCGTGGCCTCGCCGATCTTGGTCCGCTCCATTTCTCGAAGCATGGCATGCAGGTGTCGCTTCGTGCTCTTCGCAGGCATCCGGTTGCGGACTTCGTTATCGAAAAACGTTAGTCCAACGGCATCACGTTGCCGGACCGAGAGGTAGGCCAGTGATGAGGCGAGAAACATGGCATAGTCGAGCTTTGTGTGATCAATGGAGGAGTAGCCCATGGATCCGCTGATGTCAACCAGGACATCGATCTGAGTGTTGGTCTCGTCTTCAAACTCTTTGATAAATAGCCGGTCGTTGCGCGCGTACGCCTTCCAATCAATGTGCATTGGATCATCGCCCGGCGTGTACGGTCGATACTCCATAAAATCGACGCTGAATCCCTTGTAAGGACTCCGATGTAGTCCAGAAACAAATCCTTCAACGACCGACCGCGCCAACAACTCAAGATTTGAGATGCGCGAAAGAACATCGGGCTTTATGAAGCGGGTTGCTGCTGTGGACATTGGATTCGAAATCCGAGGGCGTACTGATTACTGTTGCTGCGAGGCGACTCGTGTTACGGCGAAACGACTGAAGATTGTTTGGTGCGGATTATCCCGACACCAAACGTCAGCTTAAACCAGACGTCGGCTCCTTAATGTGATCAAGTAGCCGGTCAATAATGTTCTCGACGTCTACGTTCTCCGACTCAGCATAAAAATTAGTCAGCACGCGGTGTCTTAGCACCGGTTTTGCGAGTGCTTTGATGTCTTCGATCGATACGTTGTAACGGTCTCTGAATACGGCGCGCACTTTTCCACCGAGCAGCAGGTTCTGCGCAGCGCGGAGACCGGCACCCCAACTCACCCAATTTGTAACAAAGTCTGGCGCTTCTTCTTTTCCCGGCCGAGTTGCACGTACGAGGTCGACGGCGTATTTGCCAACGTTCTGAGGTACATAGACGCGTTTGACAAGCTGTTGGAATGCGAGAATGTCTTTACCACTCAGAACAGTGTCGAGTTCAGCTTGCTCTCGCGAAGTAGTTGCCATTGCAACCGCCAACTCGTCGTCCGCGGGCAAGTAGTCGAGTACGACGTTGAACATGAACCGGTCAAGCTGTGCCTCCGGAAGGGGATAGGTACCTTCCAGTTCAATCGGATTCTGCGTCGCCAAAACAAAGAAGGGTTTTTCAAGAACCATTCGTTCGCCGCCGGCTGTTACCTGGTACTCCTGCATGGCTTCCAGGAGAGCGGCCTGCGTCTTGGGTGGTGTACGGTTAATCTCATCCGCAAGAATGATGTTAGCGAAGATCGGCCCTTTGACGAAGTGGATACTCCGCTTGCCAGTACTCCGATCATCTTCAATAATATCGATCCCGGTGATATCGGCTGGCATCAGATCGGGCGTGAACTGAATTCGCTTGTAGGACAGGTCAAGCACTTCGCCGAGCGACTTGATCAGCAACGTTTTTGCGAGGCCCGGAACGCCGGTGATTAAACAATGGCCACCGGCAAATAGCGCCATGAGCACCTGCTCGACAACCTCGTCCTGACCGATAATCCGTTTGCGAAGTTCTTTCAGTATTCGGGTTTTGCCATCTTGCAATGAAGCCAGCAGTTCCTTTTCACGGGCGTCCGGCCCATCCGCATTAATGGGCCCATCAGTCATTGTCCCTGCAGGATGCCCCTGTCGAATCTCGTCCACGTTGCTACCTCAGTCTATTTTCCCGTTGCATTTTGGTTTACTTCTGTTGCACGACCGCGAAATCCGGTTCGGTATTGCTGGACATTGTCTCTTGGTCCGCATAAACGCTATACGCTGGAGGTTACGACGGTCGGTCGACATACTCCGCTTGCAAGTCCTATAGATCGGATCGAGATCCAACCGCCCCGGCGCCCGTCAATGCGTCAGGGCGTAAATCAGGAAATTTACACCCATCTGGAAGGTCATCAGAGACGCGTTCTGGTCGTTAAAATCCGGCCACTCCCATCCATCGCCAAGATCCTGATTGAACGCGACCATAACCATCAAGCGTTCGTTGTCGTCAAAAAATCCGAAGTACTGGTCTTCGTAGGCCGGCCGTCCTCGACGTCCACCACGACGTCCACCTTGGCCTCCAACCATCGACGGAGTCAAAACGGGGTCAACATCATAATAGATCTGCCATATCGAGTGATCATTCGGCACTTCGACTGGCTCGCGCTCTGGAAAGACACGTTTCATCTGCGAGTAGAACTTGTACCATTCGTCTTCGCCACGGAAGTCATCAAACAGCATAAATCCGCCTCGGTCAAAATACTCACGGAGCAGCTCGACCTCTTCTTCAGCCATTTCCCAGTATCCAGGTTCGCACAAGTAAAGGATTGGGTATTCAAAGATCCGAGGATCTGACAAAGTCAGGATTAGCGAAGGGCGCTCAACATTGACTTTGGTTGTTCGCTCAAGCGCTTCGTAGAAATTGTATTCAGCTGTCGGATAATCGTGGGACCACGTATCGCCAAATTGCGATACCCAACCTGTAGCCTCTCCGCCGTATTGAACGCGGACGAACCGAAATCCATGATCCGATTGCGCGGCCAATTGGTCAGCGCTTCCGATCATCAGAGCGGTTGCGAGCAGCACCGACAGGTATTTGGCGGATAACGACACGTTCAACGATTGTTATTAATAGATAGACTCACGCATCGACAATCCGCAGCAACAACTGCTGCGCCTCCCGGTACCCCGGCGCCAATTCAAGTGACTGCAAGACGGCCCGTTTTGCTTCCCGAGACCGTCCTCCATGATGAAGAACCTCGGCAAGTTCAAAGTATGCTTCAGCACGATCAACCGGATCCAGAGCAAGAATCGCCCGTCGCTGATGAATCGCGCTGTCGACATCATTTAGACGAACGAACAGTCCAGCCAATTCCGATCGAACGGCGCGATCATAAGGCGCTGTGTAGAGCGAGCGGTTCAAATAGTTGACTGCGCCCTGAACGTCGCCGGTTGCTTTCAGTAGTGAAGCCAATTCAACAGATTCTGCGACACCGTGATCTGCCACGCTTAATAGGCGTTTTAAGATGGCTTCAAGCTTCTCAGTCTCCCCGCGCGTACGGTAAACGGATGCCAACCCGTCATACGCATTCCCGGAATGAACGAATGTGGGGTACAAATTGATGGCCTCAGTGAACAATCGCTCGGCTTCGTCAAGCTCCTGGTCCTTTAGGGCGGCATGGCCACTGCGGAGGGTCGTCAAGAATTTGTTTTCAGATCCGTCTTCGGAAGACTCCAGCTTCTCCCCAGCATCTTCCGCTAGCGGATCGGGCATATCCGCTAGTAGCTCGGCAAAAGCGCCGCGTTGCATCTTGAGCGTATTGACAAATGTGTCGTCGAGTGAAGCAATGGATACTCCGGTCGCTTCAAGAATTGCGATATCAATCTTGTTTCCCTCGGAGAGTGAAGAAAGTATCGCAATGATCGCGTCAAACCCGTACGTATCCGCAATGTATTCGATCACTCGCGAAGCGTGGAAGTAGCTAAGGAGTACCTGGCCAGGGAATTCGGGTCGGGTAAATCCTCGATCGATATTGTCCAGCGGGTGCAAGCGGTCGCGGTCTAGCGCGGCAAAAAACTCAAGCGCCATTTCACGACCCCATTCTTCGTGCGCGAGCTTTTCCTCGTAGACCGACAAGCCTTCTGTAAACCAACGCGGGACGTGGTTTTTCGAAACGCCAATCGCCATCGTGTGTGCAAGTTCGTGCCAAAGCGTCCGCGCCCAATTGTAGGCGTTGCCAGCCTGCGCCTGCGGCGTATTAATCGCGACAACATCGCCGAAGCTTACACCCAGCAGGCCAAGGTGTGGCACACCGGCAATCCGAACGGCAAAGTCATCCCGATCATTGTAAGCCTCGATCAAAATCTTACCCGCTGGATCATACGGATAGCGAGCAGACATCGACGCAAACGCCAGCTCAGCTTCGCGCAATATCTCTGGGCCAAGAACGTCGCCTTCGTCCTGATGGATCAGCAGACTGAAGTGCTCGCTTTCGCGTCGTTCAAAAGACTCAAAGTCATCCAGAAGTGTCAGCGTGTTGCCGACAAATAAGTTGTACTGGTCGCGTTCGAATGCACGATCCAGATAGCCGCGAGCCTCGTCAAATTTGCCCAGTCGCATCAAGCTTGTGCCAAGACTCGCCAACGCGGCCGAACTGCGACGGTCTTCCTCGACGGCCTTTTGGCTCATGACCGCCGCATCTGGATACCGGAACCTGAGGGCCAGGTCATCCGCAATCATCACAAAAAAGGATGATGGCGACGGATGAATCGCAAAGGCACGCTGTTCGGTAATGGCAAAGGCAGATGAATCAGTCTGAAGGAATTGGACGGCTGCGAGATGAGCCAACGCTTCCATCGACGACGGATTAGTCGCCAACGCTCCCGTCAACGTGGCGTTTGCTTCCGCGTACTCCCCGTCCAGCAGTCGAAGCGTTGCCTGAATGGACAAAGCTTCGACATCATTCGGATTACTCTCGAGTGCCTTAGTGGCGTGCTGTTCTTTGGCTGCGAAGCTACCCGTTGTTTGAGCAAGTCCCACCCAGGCTGCCGACAAGTTTGGATTAATCTTCAACGCATCTTGATACGTTCGCTCTGCATCTGCGTTATTGTACTTCTCGCGAAATAGGTCCGCCCACCAAACAAGGTTCTGAGTATTCTGCGGATCGACCTGGTTGGCGAGTGAGTACGCATCATTTGCGTCGCGGAACTCTTCTACGAACGCGGCCGAGCGGCCCGCAACCATAAGTGTCTCGCTTGTCTTGAAGAAGCCTCGCTTGTTAGCGGTTGCAATCGTTCCGAAGATCTGGTTCGCTTCACGGCTGCGGCCGGTGTTCAGCATGAGCTCGCCGAGTGCAAGCGCATTTCGCCAATAGTTTCTCTTCAGTGCCGCAGCGCGTCGAAAGGTTGAATCCGCAAGCTGGAGTTGCCCGGTTGCTCGCAATAGCCGACCGGTCGCATAATTTAGATACGGGTTGTCCGGATTTGCGTTTGATAGCTGCCGCGCCCGAGTAAGGCCGTCCCGATAGTTTCCTGTTTCCAGAAATGACTCAAGGAATCCAACTGTCGCAACTCCTGCAGAATCAGCCGCTGAGCCTACAAGCGGCTCTAGCGCTTTTTGGGCTTCCGCATATTCCCCTGTGCGTAGGAGAGACAAACCACCCGCAAGGTCCGCGTCCTGCGCGCAGCCCGAGGTCGGGACGGCGAGTATCAACAGCAACAGCGAGATCGGAAGGCGCATGTTAATGTAAGCAGGCGTTAAGATAGACAGACGTTAAGGTAATCCGGACGGTAATAGAAGCCGGACGCTAATGGGAGCGGGACGTTATGGTAAGCGGAATGTTAAGGTTAGCCAGGCGCTGGAGAAAGACACGAAATGATTATGGGTTTTTCCGATGGTGCTTCAAGATGCGACAGAGAAGCACGCATTACACGGAGAGGCTGGACGTGGAGGCGATGTAAATGGAAAAGCTTGAATCGGTCTTGCTTCTACCTTGGCTTGCATACGTGCCGAGACTTCTCCTCGTTCCAGAAGCATGGCCAGTCCGTTTCTACTGCGTTGTCGATTTAAGACCGAGCTATCGTCACAACGCTTCAATACCGATATTAAGTATATAGACGATTCAGAAGGAGCAAGATTGTTGCTTGTCATTCTGAGCGTTCGTCCATTGTTGGCCCGCGTCGGGCCGCCCCCTCGAATGCCCTATTGCCATCTTACACAAAGCTATATGCCCAGGCTAGCCTCCAGGATCAACCGTTTTGCAGCGATCATATTGATCACATCTTTCCTGGTACATTCAGAGGGCATTGCCCAGTCTTCGAAAAACGCTGATGAGTTTTCATCACAGCAGTTTCTGTCAGAGCAGGGAATCGGGTTCGGTCGAGCCGTAGCGATTGGCGAAGGCGAAATTCTCGTAACGGAGGATCGCTCTTCCGCAGAGCCCGGTGCCGTTTTTGTCTACAGGGCCACAATCGAAGGTGAGTGGGAGCAGGTTCAGAAGCTCAATGCATCCAATAAGGCCGCCGGTGATGGCCTTGGACGGGCGATTTCCTTGAGTCCGTCAGGCAATCGCTTTGTGGTTACGTCCGAGGTGGATCAATCCGCTTGGGTATTTGTGCGCATCGAAGACGGGAGCTGGACCGAGGAAGCAATCTTGACCGCGTCAGACTCAGGTGCGGGCTTCGGACGATCTGTTGTGGCTCTCGATTCGGTTGTCGTCGTCGGGGCCCCTGGCCGTGACAACGGTACGGGTGCCGCGTATGTTTTTGAGCGTGATTCGGCTTCTGGTTCGTGGTCTGAGACCGACTTGATCGACGGCTTTGAGGTAAGTTCAACTGCAGGTACTGCCGTCAGTTTTGCGGGTGACCAATTGCTGGTTGGTGCCCCGCGAGCAAACAGCTTTGCCGGGCACGTCTACGTGTACGAGCGTACCGGTGCCGATTTTCAACCAGTCGACACGTTGTCCGGCGATCCCGTGGACACGGCAGGTACCTTCGGATGGAGTGTGGCGGGATCAGCTGATCACATTGTTGTTGGCGATGATGGAGGTAGCGGTAATCAGGGTCGCGTCTTTGTTTACAAACGGGACGAGCTTTTGCAAACATGGAATGAGCAAGATCGGATTGAAAGTCCTGATCTTTCTTCCACAGGGCGGTTTGGCTATTCGGTTGCTATCAGTGGTACCAGCATCATCATCGGTGCCCGGGCGGGTCAGACAGCCGAAGGTGCTTCCGGTACAGCGTACGTTTATGTTGAGTCATCTTCCCAGAAATGGGAGATCGAAGATTTGCTGGTTGGCAGCGAAAGGGATCACAACGACCTTTTTGGATATTCCGTGGCGATCCGCGGTGACGTCTCAGTAGTGGGCGCACTTCTCGATGACAGCGCCCTTGGTGGCGCATTTGTGTATGCCCGCGATCAGAATCTCTGGGGCGAATCTGCGTATTTGTTTCAGTCTACCGGCGTTGATGATATCACAGGCACACGCGTGCATTGCGAAGATGGCTTTGCTGCCGGGTATCCGTGCTCGGACGTTGATTTGATTTCCTTTGTCTCCACCAGCACGTTAGGTGGCGGCAGAGGCGCAGGGGTTAACGACATTTGGGGTTGGACGGATACAACGACCGGAAACGTATATGCTATCGTTGGTCGCACAGATGGGACGAGCTTTGTCGATGTGTCGGATCC
>CBDTVC010000008.1:0-14817 GCA_965363925.1 uncultured bacterium
CCCCAAGCCAAGCCCGCTGCAAGGAATCCGTTGTAGAGTCCCTGATTCGCCGCCAACGTGACAGTGTCAGCCGCCAGTTCGGGAGTTAAGCCGAATGCCCGTAAGCCTGCGGGAGATTCCCATAAGAACATCTCCAACACAAGTATATAAACGTGCAGCAGGGCAATCAGTCCGATGATGATGTTTGCGATGCGCGTCATATCAGATAAGCCCTTGGGAAATGTATGTCAACACCTGAGCCGTCTTCGTCGCCTGATGCCAAAAAGGCAAAGTAGGTCGATTGTCGACTGGCAGCAAGCTTGATCTACCGCCTTATCCGACTTATTGACCAGGCGCGTCAATAACGGCTTGGATTTGATCGATCATGGCCAAGGCATTCGGATTTCCGGGCTGCAGCTCAAGTACACGACGATAGCTTTCAAGTGCGAGCATATTATCGCCAGCCGTGAAATAAGATTCGCCTAAACTGTCATGCGTATTAGCCGATTCTGGAAATTCGCTCGCGTTCTTTCGAAAGACCGCAACCGCATCATCGACTTGACCTGCCCCGAGCATCCGGTACCCGATGCGGTTCAGTGCCAACTCCGCGCCGCTTAGGTCGTACTCCGGATCTGCATCGTCCAATTGACTCTGAAAGAACGACAGTAATTCGTCTGATCCTGAATCGACAAGCGAAACCAACGGTACGAAGACGGGGAGCTTAGTCTCCTGCCCCAGAGCGAACTGACGCACCAGCATTCCAGCAAGGTCAACGATCATGTCGTTATTCGATGTGTCGTCGGTCATCAATGCAACCCCGACAAGCTTGCTCGGAACGTAACGCACCGTAGCCCGGGCACCGCCCCCTTGATGGCCCACTGACTTCACACCATCAATAGTCTCCAGAATGCTGCCCAAACTATAGCCTTCGAAATTGTAGCGATCGTCGAATAGCAGTTCGGTTAGGAAATCTGGAGAAACGATCCGGCCGTCGTTTAGAGCAACAAAAAGTGATGCCATGTCATCTGCCGTCGTCTGGAACCCACCCGCTGACGTAAGCAGCGGTTCAATTCTCTTGCCGGATGCAATTTCTTCGGGAGCGGTATGAGTCATGCTAGACGGACCCGTCAAGTGTTCCGCAACAAGCGCCGGCCACGACTTTCCAAGCGTGTCGGTGATGATCATTTCGGCGACACCGTAGCCGCTTTGACGGTACCTGGAGGCGTGACCGGGTTCATAATCGAGCGGTCTATCTCGCAGCCACGTGTAGATATCTCGATTGCCTGATGTGGGATCGGTCGAGAGCAGCTCAAACTCTGGTTGATTTACGATCATCGTGATGCCAGACGTATGGTTTAGCAACCGCCAGAACGGAATGGAAATCCAGTTATCCGGTGCATCATCGATAAGCTGACCAAGCGTATCGTCGAGGTTGAACGATCCGTCTTCCACAATTGACGCATACGTCATCGAGGAAATTGCCTTCGTGGCAGAGTACAAACCGTGCACACTTTTTGACGAATACGCTTGGTTGTCACCATCCACCCCGAAGCCCTTTGACAGCAGGACTTCGTTTCCTTTGACTACGGCTATTGCCAAACCATCGACTTGGTAGGCTTCCATCATGACGCCTATTCTGTCGTCGATCTCGCTCAATGTGGACGGTTCGGCATCGGGATTATCGACGCATCCAGCTGCAGCCAGGATCATAAATACAGGGAGCGCGATACGCGTCAGAAATGCGCAATCAGGCATCGTTTTGACCCAGGAATGTGAGGAAACAGGGAGATTGAGGGACCGACAGAAGCGTCGCCCATCCACTTTACGAGTATATGCTATAATACTAGCATTTGCAACGCGTGCCCGAATTTGTGGCGCCGGTCGTCAAGTCCGATACGTTCAGACTTCCTCAAGCGTCGAAGCGCCTCTTGACCGATCTCCACTGGTCCATTCCCATTCTTCGTGTAGGCGGATCTTCCCATTGGGCAGACTTTCAGGGCGGGAAAACCCGACCCCCGTTTTAAGCTCGCCATCCTGATTAAGCTGATGATAGCTGAAATCAATTGCACCGTCGTCCCCTACCCGACCCAGGAGATGCCCAGCGAGAACGGCGCCGCCAGCATACTCACACATCAAAACGTTTTCCACCTGTCGGTAGTGGAAAACAAGATTGGCGTCAAGTTCTCCGTTCTCCGAGTTCGAAACCACTCGAAATTTCTTGTTGTGATAACTGATCTTCATTGAGCTCGTTTGTGTGGTCCCATGGTCCCGCTTGCGCAGGCGTCGGCACGGACGCCTTTCCGCTGAAAGGAATCAATTATTCGGCGATGGCGAACGCGTCGAATCGGTTCATCTTCAGTACAGAAACGCCGAAAAGATATCAATCGCCGATCTTGATCGCATCCGGCAAGTCGTTTCGCTGCGGCTGCGGATTTAACAGCGGCCCCGTCATCGGCAATTCAAACGCAGTCAGAAAAGGAGCCATGGTTGAAAAGAAAAGCTCCTGCTGAAACTCAGTAAAGTCGTCGTCAAAGCCAGACGATCCGCCACCTTTGTGACCAACGATATCTACGTACATCATCCGGGGCCAATCCGGAAAACGTGAGTGTGCGTCGCGGATCATTTCGTACGTGTCGCGCACTGCTGTTTCAAAAGAATCTTCAGCAGCAACTACGTGATAGATCGAAACAGTATTATCGAAATTCATCGATATTCCTGGGGTCGACGGCTTGTTGTATTCGGGGATGCTTGACGGCTCCATTAACGCGGACTTGGAGGAATAATTCCTGTTAGACTTGTTTCGATTCTACGCGATATCGCGTCGGGGTTTCGATTGGGGTCTTATCAGGCTCAATCAATCCGCAACATCAATCATCAAGTGGTTCTTTGACGACTTCATCAGCGGATTTACGAGCTTTCTTTCCTTTTGATTTGGCACCGGATTTCTTTGCAGCACCGATGGATTCGCTGGCTTCTGGCCCGTCATCTGAATCTTCATTGTCAAAGTCTTCCGATTCATCATCATCGACGTCATCATCCGGGTCGCCCGACAGCAACGCATCCAGATCCACCAGCTCGTCGTCATCATCTGCCCCAATTGAACGATCAAGCTCCTCCTTCAGGAAGACACCGGTGTGCGATTTGCGCTTTGCAGTTTTCTCTGGTGTGGTACACGACATGATCTGCCCGCCAGCACCGCCGCCATCCGGCCCCAGGTCGATCACGTGATCCGCAACCTTGACGACGTCAAGGTTGTGCTCAATAACGAGGACTGTATTCCCTTTATCAACGAGTGCCTGCAACACGTGAAGTAGCTGCCTGACATCTTCAAAGTGCAATCCGGTTGTAGGCTCATCCAGAATGTACAACGTTTGTCCTGTACCCGGCCTCGAAAGCTCCTTCGCAAGCTTTACGCGCTGTGCTTCACCGCCGGACAGCGTCGTGGCTTGCTGCCCGAGGTGAATGTACCCGAGGCCGACTGTCTTCAACGTCCGAAGCTTGCGCTCAATTCGGGGCACATTCTCAAAAAACTCCAGGGCTTCTGCAACAGTCATTTCGAGGACATCCGAAATCGACTTCCCTGCGTACTTGACTTCGAGCGTTTCCGCATTGTAACGCCTCCCCTGACACGTGTCGCAGTCGACGTACACGTCTGGAAGGAAACTCATCTCCAGCTTTACAACGCCCGCACCGGTACATGACTCACAACGTCCACCCTTCACGTTGAACGAAAACCGTCCCGGCTGATAGCCACGAATTTTTGATTCTGGAAGCAGGGCAAACAGATCTCGGATGTGACCAAACAGACCGGAGTAAGTCGCGGGATTGGACCGCGGCGTTCGCCCGATCGGTTTCTGATCGATATCGATCACTTTGTCGATGTGATCAACACCTTTGATCGCATCGTAAGGCAATGACTGAAGCCGTGAATTATGCAGGCGGCGTGAGAGTACCGGGTACAACGTCTGATTGATGAGGCTTGACTTACCCGATCCCGACACTCCAGTTACACACGTAAACGTTCCCAATGGGATCGAGAGCTTATCGCCACGGAGGTTATTACCTTTTGCACCAATCAGGTCCAGCGATTTTCCGCTTCCGGATCGGCGTTTTTTCGGAATGACAACATCGCGTTTCCCTGAGAGATAATCCGCCGTAAGCCCTTTCGCTCCGCCGCGCGATTTCATGAAGTGATCTGGCGTAGCCGCAGCAAGCACATGGCCACCCTGTGCTCCAGCGCCGGGCCCCAGGTCGATTACATAATCCGCACTCTCAATCATTTCCCGGTCATGCTCAACAACCAGAACCGAATTCCCGAGATCTCGAAGCTGCTCGAGCGAGTCGATTAGTTTTGCGTTGTCCGTTGCATGAAGACCGATGCTTGGCTCATCGAGTACGTAGAGCACTCCCACGAGCTGCGTCCCAATCTGAGTAGCCAGCCGGATTCGCTGGCTCTCGCCACCACTCAACGTCACCGCAGATCGATCCAGACTCAGGTAGCCAACACCGACATTTAGCATGAAGTCAAGTCGCTCCGTAATTTCTTTGACGACCGGGGCAGCGATGACGGCTTGGCGACCTTCAAGCTGAACATCCGCAAAGAATGCACGCAACGAGATCAGATCCATCGACACAAGCTCTGCGATATTCTTGCCGCCCAAACGATACGAAAGACTCTCTGGTTTTAGCCGCCCACCATGGCAAACAGGACAAGCCTGTTTCCGCATGTACGACTCTGCCCATCTACGAATGGAGGACGACGAGGTCTGCGAGTACGTGTGATTGATATGGCCCATCACCCCGCCAAAACGATGCTGGTATACGACCTCTCGCTTCTTGTATTGGTAGACGATTTCGAACTGCTCGTCACCAGCTCCTTCGAGAATCAGATCTTTCTGGTTCTTGGTGAGTTTTCCCCAGGGTTTTTCAAAGGAGATCTTATACTTCTTTGCGACGGCACGAAGCTGACTGAAGATCCAAATGTCTCGAGGCTTTCCGAGCGCAGCGATGCCACCCTCTTTGATCGAAAGCGAGTCGTCCGGCACAACGAGGTCGAGCGCTACTTCGCGCTTCGTCCCCAGCCCATGACACTCCTGGCAAGATCCATAGGGAGAGTTAAACGAAAACGTGTTTGGGGACGGATCGTCGTATGAGAGTCCATCTTTCGGTGAGTAGAGATTCCGCGAAAAGACGCGATCCTTAACTTCAATGTCTTTGCCACCTACAACCGCCGCAATCAACGTCGCACTTCCCAATTCAAGTGCCATTTCGACTGACTTCTTGAGGCGAGATCGCACATCGTTGTCGACGACAATCCGGTCCACGACGATCTCGATGTCGTGCGTTTTGTAGCGATCGAGCTTCAATCCTTTCTGTAGCTCGACGACCTCGCCGTCGTTTCGGACGCGTTCAAACCCCTGCCGCCCGATCTGCTCGAAGAGCTCACGATAATGCCCCTTCCTTCCACGCACGACTGGCGCAAGAATCAGAACGCGGGCGCCTTCGCCAAGGGAAAGGATTCCGTCGACGATCTCATCGTCCGTCTGCTTCCGCATCGGCTCGCCTGAGATATACGAATACGCGTCTCCAGCCCGGGCATAGAGTAGTCGGAGAAAATCATAAATCTCGGTGACGGTACCAACAGTCGAACGAGGGTTACGGCTAACCGTCTTCTGCTCGATCGCGATTACCGGGGAGAGTCCGTCGATGTGATCGACGTCCGGTCGTTGCATCATACCGAGGAACTGCCTGGCATAAGCACTCAGGCTCTCCATATATCGGCGTTGTCCTTCGGCGTAGATGGTGTCGAAGGCCAGGCTTGACTTGCCTGATCCGGATAGACCTGTAATTACGACAAGCTCATTCCGCGGAATGTCCAGATCGACATTCTTAAGGTTGTGCTCCCGGGCACCACGTATTGTAATTAATTCGTCCATTTCCGCATTCAGGTAAGCAGATGTTTACCTTTCGGTGGCCTGTTCGTTCCAAGCTTTCGTAAGCGCTGGGACGGAGTGCGAAAACGATAGGGAGGTCCAGTGAGCCAACGGTATCTTTGTCGGTAACAGCCCGAGGTGAATCCCGTTGTACTGGCATCGGCGCAATCGACGCATTCTCAGCTAATGGGCCGGCTTCCCGGGGCAAGGATTCGTCCACGTACCTGTAATTATCTGCCTTGTAATGGGTTTGGGATGGATTTTGGGTCGAGTTTGTATTTGATTGTTACCGGCGGCTGAGCCAAGTCCTCGATTCGCCGTTCGCTCGATTGCAGATCGCGTGGGTCTTAGATCGGATTGGTCCAAGGTCTCATCGGTCTTAGATCTCAGCACATTCGCATCCAGGCATCAACAGCTTATAGAAATCATCGCGTTGTAAATCACGGTATTAGAATGAGAAGGTCACAAGCACAAGTCGCACTACTGGTTTCGTTGCTATTGCAGTGCCTGGTTGTCGGGAGTAGCGTTGCCCAAGATGAGACGGACGTGGAATCGACCATTGATCGCGTCACGGTTTTTACTTCAGGTGCCCGAGTGACCCGCAAGGCCACTGCTCAAATTCCGGCCGGGACGACTCTGCTCGTGTTTTCCGGAATCACTCGCGAACTCGATCACGGGTCCGTTAGGCTAAAAGGAGCCGGTACGTTCACGATCCTATCGGTATCGAGTCGGATCAACTATGGTATTGACGAGCAGCCCAAAACTGAACCGGAGTCCATTGTGGCTTTGCGCAGCCGCGTCAACGAGATTAATTCGGAGATGGCGCTACTGCGTGTATCCACCGAGTCGCTTGCGGCAGAGGAGAAATACGTTTCGGTTGTTTCGGAATCTCCTTCCCGCGAAGATCGACCATTAGCCGAACTCATAGGCATCGCAGACTTTGTGCGAGATCGTCTTCCCGATATTAAGCGGCGCAAACTGGATGTCGAGGCGTCCCTAGTGGCATTGAACAAGGAGTCGCAGCAAATCAGATTACAGCTTAATGAGTACTCCAATTCCGGGCAGCAAAAAGCAACGGCGGAGGTTGTCGCAACCGTCTCGACTGAACAAGCTGTTCGAGGTGAGTTCGATCTAACCTACCGCGTCGGATCAGCGACCTGGAAGACACACTACGACCTTCGTTCGCCGAGCGTCTCGGAACCACTTGAGATCACTCATTATGCAGACATTGCTCAGTCGACGGGAGAATCATGGATAGATGTTTCAGTGACCCTTTCAACCGGAGATCCACAGCTAAGGAATGTGCTGCCCGAGTTGACGCCGCTTCGACTGCCAAATCCACAGGTATTCGCTAAGAGACGGCAGAGCGAAAGTGCGGAGGAGATGGACGAACTAGTGATCGAAGCCGAACGACCAATAGTTCAGAAAGAAACCGCTGGCATAGGAGGATCTGCCCGGCAGGCTAGCTCGGCCATCGACGTAACCGCCAGCGAACGACGAACCGTGACCGAATACGCTATTGGCCCTCGCGTATCAATTACCGACGACAGGAAACCACGGACATTCGAGATCCGCCAGATCACCGCAGACGCAAGCTTCGACTATCTCGCCGTCCCAAAGCAAGACCCAACGGCATACGTAACTGCCCATGTCGCGGACTGGTCACAATACGACCTTGGGTCCGGCGAAATGTCGCTGTTTGTCGACGAAGTCTTCATCGGAAAGACGTACCTCGATACGGACACCGTAACGGATACGTTGTCCCTTCCACTTGGACAAGACCAATCGGTCTCCGTCAAACGAGAAAAGCGACGGCAGTTTGGCAAGCGAAACTTCCTCGGTTCCAAAACAGAGGTTGCGCTCGGCTTCACGATCACCATCCGCAACAATCGGGAGGAGCCGATTACGATGATTGTCCGTGATCAAATTCCGATCTCGCTGGACAAATCAATTGAAGTCCGCCCGGGTGACCTTGCCGACGCGAAGCACAATAAGGACACCGGCGAGCTTGAGTGGTTGATGGACCTCAAACAAGGAGAGTCGCGGGACATTCAGTTCGACTACTCGGTAAAGTATCCGCGCGGAATGTCATTGCGGTTAGAATGACGGATGGCCATCCGGCGGCGCTTGGAACGCGCATACGAACCTTCCATATGTCGACGGCTGTCATCGTCTTTGGCGATAGTGATCGATTCAATCGCGCAAACGATGCACACCGCGTAGGTATCGGGGTTCAAAACCAGCGTGTATCGGCAGTCTTGCAAGGTTCTGTTACGTGGGCTGTAGAGAAAACGACTACCCGCTATGGGGCGTGTCCCCACAGCGGTATTCCGCGTTCTTGTTGTTCGATTGTCGGGACACCCCCTGGTTGAAAAGCGCTGCCGATTCGTACGATCCATCCAAACGATAGTCGGGAGGAGGACCGATCCACCAGTCGCCGTTCCTCCGCGAGGATCACGTTGTTCATTCGCCAGTGAGGAGGTAATTGTGATGAGAAGGGTGAAATACTATTTGAACCGTGTGTCGGTCGTGCTGCTTGCAGCACTGTTCTTTTCAAGTCAACAAGCAGTTGGTCAATTCGCAATTGGCACAACTGGTACACCGCTCGGAACGTCCGAGGGATCGTCTGTCATTGTTGATAACGACGGGAATGTTTATGCCACGGGACACTTCAGACGCTCGGTCGATTTCGACCCGAGCGCAAATGTCTTCGAACTGACAGCTTCTGGTATTTCCGATGCCTTTGTCGCCAGCTACGATGCACTCGGCAATTTCCGTTGGGCATTCTCGGTCAGTGGCGAAGGGGACGATCTAGGATATTCGATTGATATGGATGATGATCAGAATATCTACATCGCTGGTGAATTCCAGGGTCAGAACGTCGACTTCGATCCGGGTATTGTTGAGGCAGCATATAGCAGCATAGGGACGTCCACTGCGGCATTTGTTGCGAGCTATGATCGCGATGGCAACTACCGATTTGCACATGTCTTTGATGGTGCGCTCGATGTGAAGGCAATGGATAGCGGAGTCGACTCCGCAGGTAACATCTACGTTGTTGGAAGATTTGAAGGTATTGTTGACTTTGATCCCGGTCCCGAGTCATTCGAAGTCGAGTCCTCCGGATTCTGGGATGGTTTCCTGGCAAGCATTGATCCTGCCGGGGGGGTGCGTTATGCATATGCGTTCGAGGCGTATCCGATAGCGGTAGCCGTCGAGGGAAACGGCAACTCGACCATAACCGGATACTATATCGGCGACGCAGACCTAATCTCAGGTGTTGTTCTCGATGCAATTAGTATTGACCGCACCGATGCGTTTGTTGCGAGCTTTTCTACGACGGGCTCGCTTCGTTACGCGTTTCCGTTCGGTGGCGGCAACAGTGATGTTGGCAAGCGAATAGCAATCGATGGCAATGGCAACATCTACGTAACCGGATATTTCGAGAACGATGTCGACCTCGATCCTGGTCCCGGAGAAGCTATTGTTTCTGCAGTCGCTGGCGAAGATATCTTCCTGGCCAGCTACGATAGCTCGGGAGTTTATCGATTCGGCATCAGCATGGGAACGGGCGGACATCAGCGAGGGCATGATGTTGCCGTTGACGGATCAGGCGTAACCTTTGTGACGGGCTACTTTACTGGCACGGTGGACTTCGATCCTGGCTCGACCTCTTTCGAACTCACCGCTCCAAACACACCTCCATATCATGAGGCGTTTCTTGCAAGTTACGACGACACCGGGGCCCTTCGGTATGCCCGCAGAATGGGTGGCCTGGCAGATGATTCCGGTCAGGGCATTGGCATCAATGAAAATGGACTCACGTGTGTAACCGGATATTTTCAGGACCGAGCGGACTTCAACCCGGGCGACCGAGATCTATTTCTTGTAGCTGCGCCGTTCGCAGGGGACGAATGTTTTATTGCATGTTATGATGCTGCTGGCGAGCTGTCTTCAGCATTTACACAATTCGTGCATGCCGCACCGGACGTTGATCTTGATTCCATTGACATTTATGTGAACGGGGATCGGGTCGTCAGCGGGCTCCCTTATGGCGAGGCAACTTCGCCAGTATTCTTGCCAACAGAATTGGAACTTGGAGTCGCGAAAGGCGGCACCGATGTTCTGGCGGAGACTGATGTCACGATTCCATTATCGCTTGTCCCTGGCAACGAATCAGTTGCTGTGGTTATTGGAACTCTTGAACCGGCTGCCACAACTGATTCGCTCAACGTACTGGTAATTGATACCGGTCAGTCACTTGGGAAAGACGCATCCGGAGAAAGCTCCGCATTCGTTCACGCAACTGTAGGTGCACCAGTCATTGACGTGTTTGACCAAAGTGCACTGCTTGTCGATGGGCTGTCTTATGGCGACTATCGAAACACACCAATCGAACCGGCTGCTTACGAATTCGAGGTGAGAAGGGCTACGGATGGCTTCGTGTACGGCACGTTCGGCGTCGATCTGACGGACAGCGAGGAGGAAATCATAACCTTTATTCTGACTGGTTACGAAACGCCGCCACCCGGAGTATCTGATCGAAACATGCAGTTGCTTGTTAGCGGCTTCGCCGAAGGAAGTTGGCCAGCGGGTGTTGTCACAGGAGCCGAGCGCGAGACAACGCAATCGGAACTGAGACTGCTTGGGAATTATCCGAATCCGTTCAACGAGTCAACGACGGTTGCAGTCGAGCTTCCGTATCCTGCTGCTGTATCCGTTGAGGTGTATGACGTTACTGGACGATTGATGCTAACATCGGAATCGACATACTTATCTGCTCGTGATCGATCGATTTCAATCTCGCTCGTCGGTAAGCCTGCCGGTCTCTACCTCTATCGTGTTCGGGCAGAAACGTCTAACGGCATTTCCTGCGCCCGCGGAACGATGATCAAGTTAACGAACTAGCCCGATCAGATTGTCTCTACCCTTGTCACACATGCTGCCGTGCGTGACAAGGGTACAACCGTCAATTCGCCAGATCTTTGACGTTAACCCGCCCAATCCGATTGGAACTGGTTTGGTGGATCAACAGGTTGCCGTCCTTCGTGACCCACATGTTGCGAACGATGCCAACCCCTGAAGGAATCGCCCAGCTTTGGAACGTCTCGGTTTCCGGATCAAACCGGACCAGTGCATCCGGACGCATCCCAGACTCGTTGTACCAAATCTTGTCGTCGATGACGGCAATTGCATACGGATGAGATTGGGGACCACTCGGTGAATCCCATTCTTTGAAATCGCCGGTAGTCGGATCGAATCGCCCAATTCGTCCCATCGACGAATTGACGTACCACACCATGCCGTCGCTTGCGATCCCAAGCCGTCGAATCCGCGTTTCGGGTTCTGCGATCGGATAGTATCGAACCTCCATAGTTTCTGGATCGAGTGCGCCCAGTTTGTTGGTTCCGTTGTAGGCTACCCAGACTGTACCGTCCGCAGCCACTTGTATACCGTACGGTCGCGGCTCCGTGTCGACTTCCTTCAGGTCTCCAGTTGCCGGGTCCAGACGTCCCAACACACCCGCCCGCTGTGCGGTGAAATACAGCTTTCCATTCGGATGAAACGTTGCCGTGTGCGGATCTCCGGCGCGCGTCGGATACTCCGTTATCTCACCTGTCGCAGGGTCAAGCATTCCGATTGTAGCATTGCTGTTACCTGTATACCAGATGTTGCCGTCTTCGTCAGGGACGATGCTATGAGGCTTTGCTTCCGGTGGTAAAGGGAACTCCTCCATCTTTCCTGTTTCCGGATCTAGATGTCCGATTAGGCTCGCCCACATTCCCGTCCACCAGATCGAGCCGTCGGGAGCCTCGATTGGATCACGAGAACGTTGCCCGAGCGTTGGTGCAATCCATTCCGTGATTTCGATTTCTAAAGGGCCATCAATAAGTACTGGACGACGCTCCGTTTTCTCCGCGAAATGCTCGGCCAAATAATCTGCGATCACCTTGGCATCAGCGTCCGGCAGTGCGATCATGGTGCTAAACAGGTCGTGCCACTTTTCGGGACTACTATACCCGACAGATCGCGTTATTGTCGATGCCCGATGGCAAGAGGTACAATACGTCTGAACCAATTCTTTTCCTGTTCCATCGGGAAGTTGGGCCGAAGTTCGCTGCGCGGAAGAATCTAGTGTCAGCGCAGTTGAACCGACCAGAAGCAGGGCCAGCACTAATTGGGTGTATTTACGCATAGGACAACGCTAGTTAGATAAGATCATTTTAGAATCACCGAAATTACTGCAAATCGCCAACGCTAACGATTTCCGCAATATATCCGTCCATTTCCGAGAGCGAATTGTCGTGATCATCTTCATTGAAGCCGGCCATCGTGCCTGCTGCCAGGAGTACTGTGTATCCGAGTTGGTACGCGTCGACGGCCGTTGAGCGAACACACCAAGATGACGTAATTCCAGCAAGGATAATCGTCGTAACGCCGAGGCTACCTAATCGTTCGTGCAGATCCGTTTCAAAAAACGCAGAGAAGCGCTTCTTCACAACGTCAAAATCTGCAGGCGCAACCTCAAGATCGGCGAGCAATTTGCACCCATCCGTTCCCTTGATAGTATAGCGCCGGCTCGAACGTTGCATGTGCGGGAACGCATCCGATAAATCGGGTGCAAATTCTTGTCGGACCCAGAAGACCGGCATCGACTTTTCCCGCGCGACGCGCGTGAACACGTTGATGTTCGAGGCCAGTTCAGAATCACGCCCGAGCAAGGCGCTTCCTGGCCAAATCTGTGGATCGAAGTAGTCCCGCAACATGTCAATGACAATTATTGCAATTGAAGTTGACGCAATTGAATTTGAAACGGGCATCTAATGTGTGCTTGGTCGTCGGGAGATTGACAGCGCGAGGAGCCGGCGCGCATTTGAACGTAACTCCGGTTTCGCTGACGGCAACAGGGAAATGGATAACTGTAAAAACCAAGACGACATCTTGTCGTCCGTATCGCCATCAGTGTCACAGGGATCAACTCGCAACCATTTACTGCGCACCGCTAAGTAAAGTACAAAGATTCCGCAAACGCCAATTAGCCGGCGGAGTCGCAGGAAAACGCCGTCCGTCGATTTCCGCTAACCTGCTTTCGAGAAGAGGTAGCCAGCATCCAGCAGCGTGGAATCCAACGGATCATGTCTCGTTTCTGATCGGTACCCGGGAGGAATATTCGGACGGCACGTTAAGCGCCCTGTGTCGTCAACAGGAATCCACTGGCTTGGCATTCGCTGGAGGTAACGCCCAATCCCCCACAGCAGCGCGGCGCGTCGTAATCCGCCGCCCATCAATCTCAGACTGGTCTTGCGCGGATCTTTAGAAAGAGGGTTAGAGGGCGTCACAGTTGTTTTCAACAGGTAGGGAAGGATTTCTGCCGAATCCCACTTGGTAACCCATTCCCCTCTCACGCGGATACTCAAGCCACACAGTGCTCCACCGTTCGGGCCTTTCCCAAAACGGTTGTGCCAATTCTCCGGACCGCAGACGCTATCAAGTCGGTCCATGATTGCGCGATCGCGGACGTGTGCAACGACCATCGCCCGATTGCGATCAGCCGAATAACGCGAAGGCCGCCAAACTAGATCACTTTCAGAGAAATAGCCACGCAGTAGCGACAGGTCAGCCGAGTTGTCCGGTGTATCAAGGCTGCGCACGTGCAGCCGGGGCAACGACGTCGTCCCGGTGCCGTTTACGCCCACTGAGGCGCGGACGTCCTTCTGGACCATCGTTCGTGATGTGCTGATTCGCGGGCGTGCAAGTGCTTCCATTTGATCTTCTCAGTTTCGCGTTCGTGGTCAAGCGTTGGTAGGCTGCTCATTGCGGATCGTAATGCGTTCATGGTGACACGCAACGTGACCGACAATTCCATGCTTGCTAGCAAAGTAGAAATGCCCTATGACAACATATTGTCATAGGGCATTTCTGGATAAAGCAAATCTCTGAAAATCGGCTGTAATCGAAGATCTGATGACACTAACTTTGCCGGAATGCGTACTATAGAAATAACAGGAAAGGAAATTGGCACCACAATGAACAGCATTTATCTCTTCTCTCTTTTGGTCGGCGGATTCTTCGTCATCTTGTCTGCCGTAGGTTTTGGCGACAACGAGACAGATTCCGACTTCGACGCTGACGCTGACGTCGACATGGACGTAGACTTGGACGCTGAAGCAGACTTCGAAGCTGACCATGATGTCTCGCACGACATTGGCTCAGGCGTCGGCTTCATCGACTTATTTTCTCTGCGTGCGCTGTTCTTGTTTGCAGCGTTCTTTGGCTTCTGCGGCTTCATGCTGAACTTGATCGGTGCGGGCGCAGAGCCTGTAACTGCTCTGTTTTCAGGTGCCTTCGGCGTTGTTGCCGGATTGGGCGGAAACTGGGTAATCAAAAACTTCGCCTATCGCACCGTTAGCAGCAACGTCACGCCGGCTGAACTAAAGGGCCAGACGGCCAAAGTGCTGCTGCCGTTCGGCTCGGATGACAAAGGCAAAATTTCAGTGACCGCAAAAGGACAGCAACTACAACTCGTTGCAAAGTCACTGTCTGATGACACGCTTGATTCGTTTAAGTCGGGTGATGATGTCGTGATTGTCCGCATGAATGGACGGATTGCGGAAGTTGTCAAACCGACATGAGCTTACCGTTTAAGTGCGAACAAATGCTTTTCTGATTTCGCACAACTCACCCATATTGACATTATCTTTGTCGCCCACATTTAACTCGCTTGACTGCCATGGAAATTGCTGTTGTCGCTGCTGCTGCCACTATTTTTCTCGTGATGTCTTTGATCGGCATCGTCAAGTCCAACCTCAAAATCTGCCAGCCGAACGAGGTATTGATCTTCAGTGGCCGTCAGAATGTGTTGTCGGATGGCTCAAAGGTTGGCTACCGTGTGATTAAAGGGGGA
>CBDTVC010000009.1:0-14565 GCA_965363925.1 uncultured bacterium
AATGCGGCGATATCAGATTCGGTGCGACTGGCATCAATGGCATCCGTAGCTAGCAGATAGAGTTGTGTGTCGTCCTTGGATACGAGGAACGAAACTTCCTGCTGTCCAGCAATATCGATCACGCCCTTGTCAAAGCCGTTCTTGCCGCTCACGAGGCTTTTGATTGTGATCGGCGCACTGGAAAGCTGAGGTACGGAATATTTTATGTTCGAGACGATTCGCGCATTTCGGTCGCTGTCGGAAACAGCCTGACCACATGCCGCAAGCGGCATACAGGTGACCAGAAGGAGCAGGAGAGTGCTTGCGGCGCGTAGCGAATATCGGATTTGCATTACGTAAAGAGTCAGGCTGTGAATGTTAGCGGATGGTAACGAACTTGATTAGCGTTTTGTTTTCCAACGGCGCGGTTCAGGGGCTCTGGATTCGTTGGATCGCCGATAATAATGGCTTTTTTGTCCCTGGATGACGTCTATTGATCGCTTCGGACCCGTTTGAAGTACTTTTTTATAATCCAAAAGCGCCTTTGCGCGAACGCGTCAACCGGACGGATTAGGTCCGAAAGCCAGTCGGGCTGCTCAACGCAAACAATTGTTGATTGCGGATGGTCAAAGGTTCTGGCCGTTAACGTCGTTCAACTTTACTGCCGTCGGCAAGAGTAGATGGTGGATGAACCACAACTTCGTCACCGTCCGTAAGTCCGTTCGTCACCTGGAATCGTAATCCGCTCTGTTGGCCAATGGCAACGGTCTTCTTCATCGCTTTGCCACCAACAAACTGAAAGACCGTCCATTCTCCAGCAGATTTGAACGCCGAGCTGGATGGTATTTGCAACACGTCATCGGACTCCCAGATGACGAATTGAGCAATGACGCGATATCCGGAACCGAGTCGCTTCCAAACGTCTCGCGGCGATGTGAAATCGACGATCGTCCAGACTCGTTGCTCTTCGACCCCAAGGGCGGACATCTTCGTGAATCCGACAGGTTCGACCGTCCGAACGACACCTTCCAACAATTCTTTTCCACCCCATCGTTCGAAGAATACTCGCATTCCCGGTTCGATCTGGGTGGCATCCTGCGAGAGGACGTCTACCGCTACTTCCAATCGCGACGGATCACCGATCTCGAACAGGGGTGCTCCAGGGCCAACGACGCCAGCGCTTTGGTGAGCAACCGCCAAGATGGTTCCGTCAATCGGAGCTGATACCACAACTTCCTGTCCTCCGCTTGACCGGCCCGCAAACTTGAACGCCGTTTGTGCGGCATCGACGTTGTGTTTGGCCACATCGATTGCAAAGATTGCGGATGTTCGTTGTGCTTCCGCTCTCGTCCTCTGCGCTTCGGCAACTTCGACATCGCGCCGAGTGGCGGCGTCCGCTTCGAATAGGCCACGAAGACGTGCGAGCTCAGTTTCAGCAAGCGTGGCATCTGCCTTAGCAGCTTCTGCTGCCTGTTCGGAAGAGCGCAAGGTTGCTTCTGCGGCTGCGACACGTGCTTTCGCCTCGGCCGTTCGCTGCGGGTTTAGGGCGTCTGCAGGCATTGCCTCAATTACCACGACGCGGTCTCCACGCTTAACGGTGTCTCCAACTTCGAGGTCAATCCGCTGGGCATATCCCGCGACGGGCGAAGCCATTACGAAACGGTCAACGAGGCGCGTCAGTCCTTCTTCTTCGATCGTTACTGACATCGGTGCCCGAGTTACATTCTCGGTTCCAACCGAAGTAGCCTTTGGCACTAGTCCATAAATGAGTAACAGAACAATTACTGCAGCAACAGCGATAATCCACAACCTGCGCGGGTTCTTCTTTCGGGTTGAGCCTTTCTCTTTATTTGACATCATTCTCTTGTTTTCAGAACTGAAATCAGGTCAAGTCGATACAGTCGTCTTCGGACGATCAGACCGCTTAAAATGGCTGATACGAGGATCACCATGGCTGACAGCGCATACGAGTTTGCCGTCATGGTAAATGGGTATCGGATAAGCTCGGTTGCCAGGGCCGTCGTGATGTAGTAACAGAGAGCCCATCCGATTGCAAAGCCGGTAGGTATTGCCAATAGCGTTAGAACGGCCAGTTCGCCGAGCAGGATGTATGCGATTTCGGCACGCGTAAAGCCAAGAATCCTGAGACTGGCGAGTTCACGTGACCGTTCGGACAGCGAGATTCTCGCCGTGTTGTAAATAACTGCAAACGAGATGGCCATGGCAAAGAGCACAAAAACGAACGCCATCGTGAGCATGCTGGCAGCCATATTTTCCATGTAGTCTTCAAGCACTTGCGCTTTGCTTGTGACGCCGGCAACCATCGGCATCACTTTTAGGTCGTCGAAAACCTCATCCGTCATCTCGTTGTTTGTGGCAAGGAAGAGTCCCGAGATGGACGGACCCTCATTCAAAAGCCGATTAAGCGACTTCATATTCATATAGGCACCGACTCCGATGTACTGTTCTGCAAAGCCAGCGATCGGTATCGCTCTCGTTGTTCGGTTTCCCGTCAGAAGTTCGACCTGTAGGGTGTCGCCAACGTCTGCATGTAGGATCGAACCGAGGATCTTCGGTATCAGCACGCCTTCGTCTGGAAGCGGAATTACGTCAAGGTCTGTGTTGATGACCCGGAACAGGTCACCGTCGGGCTCAATCCCCTGAATGGCGATCCGGTATTCATGATTCTCATTTCGAAGAATGACGGGAACCGCTCGAAATGGCTCGGAGTGACGGATCCCCGGAATCGCATTGATTGAGTAGATAGCGTTTCGGGCCGTCGGTTCAAAAAACGTGACGGTCATGTCATCACGCTGTGCATGATTGTATTGAATATCCATCACGTCGTCGATGATGCCGACCATGAAGCGGCCCATCAGCATCAGCGCACAGGCAAACGAGATCCCAATCACCGCGAAGAACGACTTGACGGGGTGACGACCAAGGTGTCGCAGGATCATTCGCGTGGGCTGCGTCAGATATTGCTTTAAGCCAATGCGCTCGAGAAAGGACTGCTTGTAAGAAGCGGGTGGCTCCGGCCGCATCGCTTCGGCAGGCGGAAGATTTGCAGCCTTCCGGACGGCAAACAATGCGCCGCCAAGCGCAGCGATCGCGCTGATTCCAACGGCTGATAACGCGACACTGGGGTTTAGCTGGTACCGCAAATACGGAAACCGGAAGAAGTCCATGTAGATGTTTCCAAGCCCTTTTCCGAACCACGCCCCCAGCGCAATACCACCAATTACGCCGATCAGTGTAATAGCAGAAACGAGCAGTAGAAAATGGGTGCCAATCTGCCGGTTACTATAGCCAAAGGCTTTTAGTACAGCAATCTGTTCCCGCTGCGTCTGCACAAGTCGGTTGATTACGATGTTCAAGAGGAAGGCAGCAACGCCGAGGAAGATCATGGGGAAAATCGTGGCCATTTTGTCCAGCCCGCGCAGTTCCTCCGAGATGTAGAAATGTGACATTTGATCTTCCCGTGCGTAAGAACCCAGGCCGCCGTACGGGGATAAGATCAAATCGATTTCATCCAGTATGTCTTCTATATTGGCGTTAGCGTCAATGGTCAGGACAACATCGTTAAAGGCACCCTGCAGATCGAATGCCGTGGACAATGGTGTCCTTCCCACCCAGAAGATTCCGAAGCGCTCGTAGTCCGGAACCATTGAGCCCGGGGCGATCTGGTAGATAAACTCCGGCGAGCGAGCAATCCCGACGATGGTGAGCGCCTTACGTCGCCCGTTGATTATGGCGCGTACTTTATCTCCCGGCACAAACCCATGGGCCTCGCCAAACGCATCACTAATGACAACCTCGTCATCACGATACGGTCGCACGGACCGGCCATCTACGAAGTAGAGTTGATTTAGCAAAGGTTCGCCTTCGTCCGGCAACGAAACGAACTGAGCCTGGACCGGCTGGACAAACCCTTCTATGTCGATGCTTGCGCCAGCGACCACACGAGTCTGTACTACTTCGACACCGTCAATTGCGCGGATTCGGTCAGCCGTTGATTCAGGTGCACGCTTTAGTGAAGCAAACGCATCTGCAAAACGATAGTCGCGATAGAACTCGTCGAGCGTGACCGTCATCGAGTCGAGCGTAGAGACAGACATCACGTACGTCGAAATTCCGCAGATAACAACGACCACAATCGCGGCTGCCATGCCACGCATGTGCCAGAGGTCTCGCAGCAGTTTTCGATTAAGAGCGGTCATTTAGAATGGATCGAGTTACCCTACCAGGAAATCTCGCTTGGGAGTTTCTTGTGGCTGTTGCTCTTGACGTTGGTGACGCGACCGTCACCCATCATTATCACCCTGTCTGCCATGTCTCCGATCATAACGTTGTGCGTAATCACGGCAGTGGTTGTTCCAACTTCGCGGTTTACACGCGCTATCGCTTCAAGTACAATGACACCGGTCTCAGAATCCAGTGCGCCCGTTGGTTCGTCACAGAGCAGTACGGACGGATTTTTTGCAATCGCTCGTGCAATCGCGACGCGCTGTTGTTCGCCGCCTGATAATTGGGCAGGAAAGTGATCCATCCGGTCGCCGAGTTCGACGAGTTCGAGCGCTTCTTTCGGTGTCAACGGGTCGTCGGCGATCTCCGTAACGATTGCAACATTTTCCCTCGCTGTTAGACTTGGTATCAAGTTGTAAAACTGGAAAACGAAGCCAACGTGTTGTCTTCGGAAATTCGTTAGTTCACGGTCTGAGGCACGGGTTAGGTCGTTACCCAGATAAGTGACGGTTCCTTCTGTGGCCGTATCGAGTCCGCCGAGAATGTTTAGCAAAGTAGATTTGCCGCTACCTGATGGGCCGAGCATAACCACTAACTCGCCTTTGTATAGATCCAGGTCAACTCCTCGAAGTGCGTGTACTTGCACTTCGCCCATATCATAGACCTTGGTGACGCCGTGTGCTTCAAAGACGGCCGGCTCGTTGTCGGCTGTCTTGCCGTTAGCGCTGTTGTTCACATCACTGGTGCTGGATTCGTTCATTATTGTCCGACCTCGCCCGATCCTGGCAAGAGGTTGCCTGTTGATTTCACTATTCCCAATTCACGAAGAAGTGCAGAATGAGCGATACCGTAGGCTGCAACGGCTTGGGCTTGTTTGAGCCGCGCGTTGCGATTGGTCACTTCTTCGTTGAGGACCTCTGCGGTCAACGCTGCTCCCAGGTCAAAGCGTCGCTGGATAGCGGTAAAGGCGGCTTCGGCGTGTTGAACATTCTGTCCTGCCACCGCCATGGCAAGCCGCCGGTGCTCCAAATTCATGATGGCTGACCGAACAGCAAATTGTGTCGCGCGCGTTTCGCTTGCGAGTCGTTCATCAATTTGGTTCGCCCGTGCCTTCGCCTGATTGCGTCGGGCAGTTGTTTGCCCCCAGTTCCAAAGGTCCCAACGTGCGGAGAGGCCAACTTGCCACGTTCCCGTAAACTTGTCTTCCTGTGGAAAGATGTAAGCGTTCGGTCGGGCGTACTGATACAATCCAACAAAAAAGACCTGCGGCAACCAACCGGCGGTCGCGGCGCTTGTCATCGCATGAGCAGCGTCCAGGTCGAGCTTCATTGATTGCAACCCCGGGTTGTCGGACAGCGCGAGCTGCTCCAGTGATACTTCTTCGATGGGTGTCCAGTTGATAGGATCCGGCTCAGCGGTCCGCAGCTCCTGATCAAGGGGCAACCCGGCAACCTCATTGAGTTGAAGGCGGGCCATCCGCACTGCATTTTCCGTATCCAGTGCGTCCAGTTTCACTTCGCCTAATCGTGCTTGAAACGAAAGCACATCGCTTGCGAGGGCAACACCTTGTTCGCGCCGATTGATCGTGTTTGCGAGTTGGATTTCCAGAGCGCGAACGGCGGCGTCCGCAACCTCAAGAGCAGCTTGAGCCTGATACAAGCGCCAGTACGAAGAACGGATCGCGTGTGCCACTTCAGTTTCGGCAGCTTCGGCATCGCTTACGCGAGCCCGAGCGCTCAATGAAGCAGCCTTTCGTTGGTTGAGAAGCTGGAGGCCGGTAAACACTGGTTGTTCGACGCGCAGGGAAAGGTCGTATCGGTCGCGAATTGATGGGACTGAAAAATCGCCACCACCAAATTCGGGAGGGAGCGTCAGATTAAAGTCAGGAATGTTGGGACTCAGATGCGTGTAGTTGCCTTCGCCGCGGATTGCCGGCAGGAGCGCACCACGGGCTTCGTTGCTTGCGGCTCTTGCTTCATCAGCTCCGTATCGAACGGAGCGTAGATCGTGATTATGTTCAAGTCCATACGCTACGATCTCGTCAAGCGACATGACGCGGTTGGGCGCCACACCTGCATCCTGAGCAATCGATACGGTTGTGATGCTACACGAGAGAAACACCAGCAACATGCTGGCTGTGGAAGCTAGAGTGATCGCTTTCGTCTTCATTTTGTATGAAGTCCTCCAATTAGCAAATCGAACAACTGAACAGACAGCTCATCGAGGGCCACCAACGACGGATCGATGATCCAGTGCAAAATCGCACCGTCGGTAATCGCCATCAAAATATTTGGCGTCAGGGTCGGGTGGTCAGGGCGGATATCACCACGTTCTGCTGCTTCTGCCAGAAGCTGTGAAATGACCGAATGGTAATCTGCATACATCGTCTTGAAGTCGATGTGAGGGATATCTGGATTGTGCATACTGGCCGACCAGAAATCCATCATGACACGACTGAGGACTTGGTTCTTGGACACGATCTCAAACGAAGCGTCCAGCAATTGCCGGAGTTTCTCAAGCGGTGGTTCGCCAGACTCGACAATCTCATTAATCCGGTTGCCGAACTGTCCAAAAAACTCCGAAAAGGCAGCTATCAGGATTGCTTCTCGGCTTTCAAAATAGAGATAGATGGTACCCTTACTGACGTTCGCCTCAGCGGCGATGTCTTCGGATCGGGTCTGATGGTATCCGCGCGCAGCGACAGCCCTGATTGCTGCTTCCACGATTTTCGCGCGGCGTTCTGCTTTGTCGTTTAGTTGTACTGGCAACAGTCGATTTCCTGCCTTATGTAACGTTTTTGTAAACTGACTGACTGGTCAGTCAGTTGTAGTACTTTCTGATTATTGCGATGTTTCGCCGCGATTGAAGAATCGTGGAATTGCGAGCTAAGAATGGGACTGAACGCCATCGGGTGCGGGCTTGGCGACTAGTCGGAAGCTCTGCGACCATCCTCGTCGCAGCAAGCAGTGGCGGCGCAGTTCGGCATTTCCGCATATCCGCTTTGCGAATAATAATGACCGTTATTAGTTGATCATGTCCAGGAAACGGTAGTGCCCAGAACAGTATTTGAGTCCGCGCCGGATCAATGGCAGGAGCAGGATGTGCGGTCATGCCAGTGGTAAAAGCGAGCGCAAAATCGACCCGAAACATGTGGCCGAGGCAATCGATAAAGTCGTCTAAGTTCCCTATCTAGGCAAATTGTAATCAGCCGACTTATCCGTACACTTCGTCCGCAACTCGACATCGGAAATGGTTCTAAACTAGGAATCACTTCCCTTCGCCCTCCCGACTTTTCATCTTGTCATCAACTGCTCGATGCAGCTCGTTCGAGGACGGCGAGCGTAATTCTCGAAATGGCATGGAAAGCAAATTCACTAAGCGGCTATGTTCGGCTGGCTTCATGTGCGTATCGATCCCATACGTCAGCGACTCCGGTGCGGCATATGCAAACGTTCCGAACACCCTATCCCAAATCGAAAAGATATTCCCGTAGTTCGTGTCAGTTAGCGGTTGTTCGAAGTGGTGATGGACCTTGTGCATGTTGGGAGTTACAATCACGAGGGACAGCAGTCTATCGATTCCATCCGGCACGCGAATGTTTGCGTGCTCTATCTGAGCGAAAAGGACCGACAGCGTCTGGTAGAGGACAAAAACTCCGATCGGAATGCCTAGCAGAAGTACTGCCCCCAAAATGGCGGTAGACCGGATAACCGTTTCCCCCGGGTGGTGTCTTAGTCCTGTGGTCACGTCAATGTGCGTGTCCGAATGGTGGACCAAATGGAACCGCCACATCCACCGAATCTTATGCTCGACATAGTGGATCAGGTAGGCTGCGAAGAAATCCAGGAAGAGCACTCCGAGCACGACATGGGCCCACAGCGGAAGTGCCACCTGGTACAAGAGGCCGAAGCTGGATACTGTCGTGAAGTCTGCCGCTAAAACGATCAATGCTGCGAACGCGAGCCCCACGACGAGCTGAAGCACAGTTAGGGCAAGGTTGATCATGGCATGCCGAGACCTACTAGAGAGGGCAACCATTGGTCTCATGCCCTCGGCAAACCAAAGCGCAACAATTCCACCAATCAGGAGGAACGATCGCTGCCAGGAGGGCATTGATGCAAAGAACTCCAGTAGGTTATCCATGAAAGGTCCAGGCTTTGTCAGCGGCTGTCTCGATTCGTCCGGTGTTTCGAGGCCGGAGGTCGCACATCGGACGAATGTCTCATCTAAGCCCGCTTCCATGCTTTGGTTTCATTCCGTTCATCACCTGAGATGTCTCTGACGTCAGTTCCGGTTAGCAGGGCAAGCGGTAACACGTAGTGCAGTCATTTCCAGTCAAGCTCTAGTCTTGTGCAAGCCGCATATCAAACGACGTGATTCGTGTCGGTTTTACGAACTATCAATTCTCGAGAACACGCGCGTTCCGCCATTTGATCTCCCTGCCAACGAGGTCGTCGTTTCCAACTGAGTGCACCTGAAATGCTATGAAGCCCTCAGCGGTCATATCGTCAATTAGATCAGCAGCCAGGACACCATTCAGCCACGTGCGAAGGTGCGCCCCACGCGCCTCAACCCGGTAGTGATTCCACTCGTTTTGCTTAAACGCTTCCCGCGCGGCGCGATTGCCTCGCAGGTCAAACAGCCATCCTCGGCGTCCTTCCTCATAGATACCCGCGCTCCATGCGCGCGGCGACGGATCCACTTCGATCTGGTATCCATGTACCTGTCCGTCGCGATAATCTGGTAGTGAGTGGCTGCGAATCTGCACCCCTGAATTGATTTGCGGATCCACCAGTACCTCGAACTCGAGCACAAAGTCTGAGTACTGTTTGCGCGTTGCCAGAAAACTGTTCGGAGAATTCGCGACCGTGGTACCTGTTAACACACCGCTTGTCAGCGAGTATGTCGCCTGGCCGCCTAGTTTCGCAAACGCGTCCAGTTGACCATCCGCACCAAACAATTCGACAAAACCGGAGTCCTCTACCGCGAGTAAGTCCTGTGACGTATACGGTTGGCCAGCTTGGGAACGCGTATCATCGCGCACGGCTGTAACAAGACTTTCGTCTACAACGGCCGCACGATTGGTCCACTGATTTCTTACGAATGAGGTCAATGCGGCAATGTCGGCGTCCGTCAATTGTTTGGAGTCGCGAAATCCAGGCATTACATCCAGTACTTCACCGTCAGCGAGCTGTTTGCCGTCGACTTCGATTGGCCCGGTCACGCCGTCCAGGACAATCCGCACCAGACTCTCGGGGTCCTGCAAGACCCATTGAGAACGAAGCAGTGAAGGAGCAGTCGAAGTAAGCCCTCGGCCATTGTTGCCATGGCAAACGGAGCAGTCTCGGTTGTAGACCTCACGCCCACGACCGATTATTGCTGCGTGCTCTTCTCCAGGCGCAAGGGCGGCTAACATCGGACGTATTTGATCACCGTAACGCGACTGTTCAAGCGCTGAATAGAGGCGCGAATCTGGTGGCAGACCTGCCGCTGATAGTCGCTCCATAAACACAGTCTCGACCCCGGACAACCCGCCCATGATGGCGTCAACAAACTCCGGCGACTGCTGTCTTACTCCGGCGATTTCAGTGAGTGCTGATAAAACACGTTCGTCACTCTTCTCACGAAAACCGTGCAGGCTCAACGTACGTTGCAAGTCAATTTGTCGATCACCGCCGGCTGTTCTTTCGATCAGTGACAGTGCACGCGATGCGTCTCGGCTGTCCGCAAACGTTGCGGCTAGCCGCAGAATGTGGACTCGGACTTTCGGATCGCGACTTACTCTTGCAGCTTGTTCGAGATCAACAACTGTGAGTGCACCCATTCCTTCGAGCGTCCAGAGCGCGTGTAGCTGCGAAATCGGCCTGCCCGCGTCAATTATCATTGCGCGCAGCAGCCTGGCAGCCGAGTTGTCTGCGCGCTCCACCAATAGCTGCTGAGCCATATCTCGCCACCAGCCATTTTTGTTGCGGAGCATGTTCACCAACACGGCACTTGAAACGTTACGTAAACGCGGCTGGGGTGTGAGATCGGTGTCAGCGTGCTTGATCCGATAGATCCGGCCGAGGTCAAGCGGTTCTGCCAATCCGCGGGATTCAATTTGCCGTTGCAGGTATTCTGTCAAGTAGGTGCTGTGCTGAATCACGCCCCGGTACATGTCGACAACGTAGAGTGCGCCGTCTGGTCCCGTGTACGAGTTCACGGGGCGGAAGCGCTCGTCTCTTGACGCCAGGAATTCACGTCCGTCGTATGGGAACGCTCCGCTTGTAATTCCGCTGTTGTCGCTCAATACGACTCGCTTAATCAGGTTGCCGGCAGGCTCCATGACGAATGCGTTTCCATAATATGACGCGGGGAAATTATCGCCCCGAAAGATTACCGGACCACACGCGGCCGTCATGTTGTCGAGCTTTCCCTCGTCATCCAATGTTGCCTGCCGGTACGCCCGGTTGACACCCGGGTTTATCCGAATCGGGTATACTTTGTTGCTGGCTTTTGATGCTCCAAAGTTTTTGCTGGTTGTCTGGTGATTCGGGTTGTAGCGCATGACACCGGGTGTAAGGTTGTCACCAAGCAGTGTTGCGCTGTTATGGTTATAGTACAGTCGACCGTAATCGTCTTGAGACAAACCCCACTGGCCGCGGTACTCCGTCTGTTCCTTTTCCCATTCCCCATTTCTGAAGCGGTAGCGGACGTCTGCTTTTGCGCTGTAGTACCAATTATCAATCGCACGAATGAGGCCGTTTGGCTGATGCTCAGGATTGCCGCCAACCGCGTACGTAGAATCGACCAGAGTCTTTCGGCCCGCTACGTAATCGTTGCTTTCGACAAACCACAAATTTGGAGGCTCGGCGATTAGTACGCCACCTTCAGCGATGGCAATCGCACGCGGAAGTACCAAGCCGTCGAGAAAGGTCGTGACCGTTTCGTAGTGGTGGTCGCGGTCCAGGTCTCTCAGCACGCGGATGGTACCGATCGGTTGGTCTTCAGTCGAGCCTTCCGTGTTCTCCATGTAGGCACGCATCTCAACAACCCAAATTGCGCCGTCGCCGTCGAACGTCATGGCAACCGGAGCGATGACATCGGGTTCGGAGGCGACTAGTCCAACTTCGAATCCGTCTTCGACTACAAAGTCGGCAATCGCTTCCGCTGGAGATAGTACAGGTGCCTCTGGAATAAGCGCCGCTGAAATCGGGTCAACCATCGGCTCGTCATTGGTGCTTGACGAATTGGAAGATCCGGTCGTGCAGCCTATCGGGAAAACGAGAGCAATCAGCAGCACACCAACCAAACTAAATGCTGGTATTACTGTGGTGCGCACTATTGCTGGCATCGGGTTTGAAAGAGTGGACATCGACAATCCTGATTTGGAGGACAGAACTGCAAAGTTAGAAGAAAACGACTTAACGCTCCCAATTAACCCAACCGGGGTTCACGAATCGCTTTCCAGAATCCATTGAGTGGATTTTTTCGACCTCAACGCTGGAAAGCTCGAAATCAAAAACGTCAAAATTTGAGCGAATATGGTCCGGGTTACCGGAGCGTGGAATCGGCACAACGCGATCCTGCTGCAAGTGCCAGCGAAGAACCACTTGCGCTGGCGACTTGCCGTGGTTTTTGGCAATGCGTTTAAGCGTCCGTTTGCCCAAAATGTTTGCCTGCCCAAGCGGACTGTAGGCCGTCATAAACATGTTGTTGGATCGAACAACCTTCAGCAGAGCACCCTGCGACAACAGAGGATGGTATTCAACCTGGTTGCACGATAGATCGGGCACAATTTCAAGCGAGCGCTTCAGCAGAGAGGGTGGGAAGTTGCTGACACCAATCAATCGGGTCTTGCCATCTGCACGAACTTGTTGAAGTGCCTCGAGGGTTTCTTCGATTGGCACGTCGTCGTGAGGCCAGTGTATCAGTAGAAGATCTACCTCTGCCAACCCGAGTTTGTCCAGAGATTGATCCGCTGCTACCAGGAAGTCGTTCTTAGCCAGATTAGTCCGCCATACCTTTGTGGTGATGAACAAATTCTCACGTGGAATTTCGGACGATTCAATGGCCCTGCCGACCGCTGCTTCGTTGTCGTACATCTGGGCGGTGTCAATATGACGATAACCGGTTTCAAGTGCGGCTGATACGGCCGCCTCCGCTGCGTCGCCCTTCAAAGCGAACGTTCCAAAGCCGAGCGGTGGGACAGGAACCGACGTGTCAGATTCGTTCATGGGTGTTTGCGGTTATCGATGAATGAAAACATAGATGCCTTAGGCGCCATGCGAATTGTCAGACAAGAGAATTTGCAATGGGTACTGCATTAGGTCCTTGCCATAGGTGTGCAAGGGGTTTTGCAACGGGAGATTCCCGTAGCGTACCGCGCGACCTCTGGTGAGTTTCCCTGAAAGTATGCTGCTTGTCTCCCACGGTTGCACTTGGCCAAGAACCGGTCTCCAGGACCTGATATCAATCAATACGCGACCTGAGACGTCTCGCAACACGTTTTGAGACGACCGAAGAGCCAACGTGGCCGATTATTGGGCTTCACGACGGGGCGCTTGCGTACATGCGCCGGATCCATTTGGAACCAATCGGACACTTGGGACTGTGCACCCGTTTAGGCAGCCGTAGTCAAACAAGCGCAAACCTACGACAAGACTGGAATACCAGGATGCGATTCAGATCAACGTGGAGCGTCCTGAACATTCAGTGATAGATAAATAGACAAAGAGAAAGAACATGATCGTTTCAACTGGCCTCAAGTCACAACTCCAGAAGGAAGCCACTCAAGCATACAGCTTTCGAGTCGACGGCCCGCAGTCTTTGCGGATTCTGTTAATTGCCGTTTGGCTGGTGTCGACGATTGTGCTGTCTGTCGCGGCGCAAAATCCGGTGAGGGGTAACGGTGTTGTGGTCGACCAAATGCGTCCGCTCACGCAATTTTCAGGAATCTCTCTCGATTTTTCGGCAGACCTCACCATAGTTAATGGCGAAACGCCGTCTTTTCGGATAGAGTCTGATGAGAACGTGCTGCCGCATATCGGAACGCAAATCCGTGGCGGAAAGCTTTTTGTCACGCAGGATAAATGGATAGAACCGAGTCAACCGGTGAAGATTCGGATCGGGACACCCTTTACTTCCTCTGTGGAGACGAGCGGCTACAGCGACGTCGTGATCGAGGGAATTACAGGTTCGCGGTTTCGCCTGGATGCCGGCGTCGGCAAGGTGGTACTTCGTGGCTCAGCAGATCGGCTGCAGGTTCGGACAAAGACAGGTAGTATAGACGCTGTGGGTCTCGAGTCTGATTATGCGGATGTCGGCATTTCTTCACACGGCAAGGTCCGGCTCGGAGAAATCACCGAACTTGTCGCCAACGTTTCTGACAACGGCTTGCTCATTTACGATGGTTCACCAAAGATGTCGAATCGCAATGAGATTGCCGGCGACTCTAATGTGGTTCGGGCCAGTGATCACGTTGAAGAACCGCAGCCTGATGTTCGTTATGTGCAGTTTACACTCGTAAACAATTCGCGCAGAAAAATGTCATTGCGCGTTGAAGGGCCTCGCAATCGTTCGTTTGGATACGGGTTTAATCTTTTTCCCAAGCTTAGCCGAGCGGAAAACTGGCCCATCGGAAGTAAAGTCTATCAGGCTCGACGAATAGGAGACGACAAACTTCTGCTTGAGGTCACATCGGAGATGTCGGGTGAACGAGTCAAGTTGTTCAACAACGATCAGTGAGGATCCGAATTGCCTGAGCTTGAGCTGGTATACTTTACGCCGCTGCTTTTCGGCTTCGTCCACGGGCTGCTCTTCCTTGTCCTACTCGTAGTTCGGGGAAAGAGGGAAGAGCGTCCGTCGGACTTACTACTGGCCGCGCTAATCGGTTGCGGATGTCTCCTAATTCTACCGACGCTTCTTGGACTCCTCGACATTCACGTTTTGTGGAACGAGTGGCTATTCTTGCCTCTTGATCCAGGGCTCCTGATTGGACCGCTGCTGTTGCTTTTTGTGCAGGCGAGAACAAACGCGCGATTTATTTTTGGCAGGGGAATGGCAGTTCATTTCATTCCGTTCCTTGTGTATGCAGGCTACCATTTGGTCGTATTTGTCCAGGGTCGCGAAGTTGTATTCCGATGGATGGACACGGTTGACCTTCCTTTCGTTGAACCGGTGTATCAGTTTGCAAGTCTTGCGTCAATGTCGGCGTACCTGTTCTTTGCAATACGGCATTTTGTAAGCTATCGGAGATGGTTGGAGGCCGAATACGCTACCCCGGAACGACATCGTTATCCATGGATTGTGGGCGTGCTGGGAGCGGTGTCGCTTGCCATCCTTGCAACGTGTTTGTTTCGA